>JBGUKU010000025.1:0-6108 GCA_045114615.1 Anaerovoracaceae bacterium | reverse complement strand
AGCCCGAGCTCTTTGCGCCTTGCCTTTGCACGGCTTCCGATCGTTTTGCGAAGTTCTGTATCAGTCATTTTATTGCACCCCTTTTTTGTCATCCCTGCGATAGTTTCGCCGGGCTTTTTCTTTTTGGATCATTTTTCACACTCAATATAACATTTTTGCAAAATATATGCAATATGCAATTTTTTATTTTTTATTTTTGTTGCTTATTGCTTGACAAATATTTCAAATGTGCTATTATGACAGTGGATAAAAGTTGCATATCGCAACAGTCAAGGAAGAACATCAATTGCAGAAAGGAGGTAACGTATGACGGAAAAGATCGCACTGACGGTTGAAGAAGCAGCTGACTTCACCGGTATAGGCAGAAATACACTCAGGCAGCTCATACGCTGTGACATGATGCCTACGCTGAAGATCGGACGCAAAGTCCTTATCAGGACAGAAGACCTGGACAGATTCCTCGAGCTCAACCGCGGCATCAATCTGAGGAATCAGGCGGAAGTACACCCGCTCAGGCAGCTAAATTAAAAAGCGGTCCATCACAGGAACCGCTGATGTAACGGAATATCCGGCCGGAGCCCCGATATACCTCTAAGCAACATAAGTATATCACAAGGCTCCTCCGGATGAACAAGAAATTTCAAAAAGGAGGAAATTCATGACAGATTTTAAAGGAACCAGAATCATCGCCATAGATCACGGCTATGGCAACATCAAAACCGCAAACACCGTGACACCAACAGGAGTTATCGCCTGTGACAGCAGGCCGGTATTTGACGGCAACACACTTGAGTATGAGGGAAAGTGGTACAGGATCGGCGAAGGCCACAAGGAGTTCATCCCGGACAAAGCTATCGACGAGGACTACTATATCCTGACCCTGATGGCTATAGCCAGAGAACTCAATCAGGAACACATAACCGAGGCGGATGTCCACATCGCCTGCGGTCTGCCCCTCAAATGGGTCGGAACGCAGAGAGAATCTTTCAGGGAATATCTGCTCAGGAAGAAGGCCGTCAGGTACAGATTCAACGGTAAAGAATACCGTATCAGGATCACCGGCTGCACAGTATTCCCTCAGGGATATCCGGCAATAGTCAGAAACGTAGATCAGTACCACGGAATGCATATGGTAGCGGATATCGGCAACGGCACGATGAACATCATGTATGTCATTGACAAGAAGCCGCAGGAATCCCGCTGCTGGACGGAGAAGTTCGGAGTCAACCAGTGCGTGATCAAAGCAAAGAACGAGGTCATGAACAGGTACTGCACGAGAATTGACGAATCATCGATCGAAAGAGTGCTGAGGTTCGGTACCGCGGATATCGGAGAAAAGTATATCTCGGTGATCCGCAAAGCTGCTGAAGAATATGTAGAAAACATCTTCGAGATGCTCCGCAGATATGAGTACGATCCTGATCTCGTCAGGCTCCACATAGTCGGAGGCGGAGCCTGCCTGATAAAAAACTTCGGGAAATATGATCCGAACAGAGTCGAGATCAACGAGGACATCTGTGCAACTGCCAAGGGCTATGAGTATCTGGCCTATCAGATGCTCAGAAGGGGGAAGTGATGGAAGACAACACAAGAAAACTCCCCATACGCTTCAATCTGGACAAGCCGGATCAGAAGAAGGCCTGGGAATACCTACAGACGATGGACAGGCAGGAATTCACTTCATGGAATCATGTGATCCATCTCGCTCTGCTGGACTACTTTGACCGATATTACAAAGTTCAGGAAGATCCGTATCTGGAGACCCGCGAGCGCGAGGAAAGATTCATACAGCAGATAGTAGATGGTGTCTGTGAATCTCTGAAGCAGACACTGCCGCTGTTTCTGGCAGGCTGCATGACAGGTTTATCTGCCCTGCAGCCACCAACCGCTCCGGCAGCCCAGCTGCTTCAGGCTGAGACTCCCCCGGCAGAGGAACCGGCTGATGCCGATCCCGAAAACATAGACTGGGGATTCCTCGGCTCATAGCCCTTCTGATCAGTATGTCTGCGGTGCATGAAGACCGGCATCAATTATCACCATATCTGATGCCGTTCAGATATCTGAAAACGGCGCGATCAATATCAAAGAATGAGCAGAAGAGCGGTTTCACGGCGAGTGACGTCACAACAGATGAAAAGTCATATCACTTTAGCGGCACTGGCAGCAAAGATCGCAGTCAAGCCTGCAGAAGAACACCTGATGTACCTAAGGTCTGGACTGATGCGAGGCAATCAGGCAGAAAACGGATCCAGCCGGGCAGTAACTGCACCCGACATCAACTGAAGAAAACTGCCGTCTGGGGGTCTGCATAGTTGGAACAAGCACTGCATTCCTGCTCCTACTGACCGGAATGCGAACCTGGTGGCAGCCCCCAGACCCCCGGCTGAAGCCGATCAAACAAAATATTACACGAGTTATGCCTAGGAAAGGAGACAAAAATAATGATGCGAAGAGATATAAAAAAGAGTTTCTGGGTAAACAGCGAAGAAGACCGCGATATAAAAGCAAAGTCGCAGGCAGCCGGTCTGACCGAGGCTGAATTCCTCAGACAGAGAGTCAAGGGGTATCACCCGGTCGTAACGCCAGATGAGGTCTTCTGGCAGGCCATGGAGAGCATCCGCGAATTCGCCGACAAGATCGATGAAGTCGCGATGAACGCCGACAACAAAGCGGATATGATCGCGATCATGGCGGAAGCCATGAGATGGAGAGCTTTCCAGAATGGTATCGAACAGGAGATCCTCATACCGAAGAGAGGTGATCGTTGATGGCAGTAACAAAAATCTGGAATATACGGGGCCGGGCGGAAAGTCCGCTTGAGTATATCACGAACCCTGAGAAGACTCTGAGTGAGTTCACGGAATCTGAAAAGCAGGCTCTCGCTGATGTGATTGCCTATGCGGCAGACGAAGGCAAAACAGAGCAGTTCTTCTACACGACCGGTATCAACTGCAGCGTGGAGTTCGCCCGCGACCAGTTCAATGCCACCAAGATAAGGTTCGGCAAGACCGGCGGCAATGTTGCATATCACGCTTACCAGAGCTTCCGCGAAGGAGAGGTTACTCCTGATGAAGCTCACGCTATAGGTGTACAGCTTGCCAGAGAACTATGGGGCGACCGCTTTCAGATAGTGGTCGCCACCCATGTTAATACCAAGTGTACTCACAATCATATAGTCATCAATTCAGTTTCATTCAAAGACGGACTGAAATTCCATGACTGCAAAGACACTTACAGACAGCTTAAGGAGGCATCCGACCGGATATGTCTCGAACGCGGTCTGTCTATCGTTGAAAACCCCAAAGGCAAAGGCGTGAACCAGTATGTCTATAAAATGGAAAAAGCCGGAATGCCTACGAGGTACAACATAGCACGTCAGGCGATAGACGAAGCAGTTTCTCTCAGTCTGAACATAGAAGAATTCAAATATGAGCTCAGAAAGCGTGGGTACAGCTACCGTTTTGATCCGCAGAGGAAGTACTGGACGATCACTCCGCCCGGCGGCAGGAAGCCTATCCGCATACATAAGCTCGGGGACGATTACTCAAGAGAGAGTATAGAGCGGAGGATCTATGACAATGATCCTTCTGTAAGGACGGAGAGACTGCGTCAGCAATACCGCCAGCCAAACAATTATAATCTCCGCCGGCGTATCGACCGCATTATGGGGCGCAGCGGTCTGGAAAAGCTTTACCTCAGGTACTGCTACGAGCTCGGCTACCTGCCGAAGTATCAGCAGAACCCGACAAAGCTTCATATTCTGCTGAAGGAAGACCTTCTGAAATGCGATCAGTACTCAGAACAGGCCAAGCTCCTGTCCAGATACCACGTGGACACCGAAAAGGATCTCACGGATCTTATGGAGAATATTGAGGGCAGGATAAAGGTTCTAAGCCTTGACAGGGATGAGCTCAGACGAACAATGCGCCGTGTGCTGCCGGAAAGCGAGATAAGCGATGCGAAAGGCAGGATCAAATATCTCACCGCAGAGATCAGAGAGCTCCGCCACGAACTGAAGGTCTGCGGAGACATACAACATCGCTCCGGACATATAAGAGAGAATCTTGCGGTCATTGACAGAGACAGGATGCGCGAAAGAACGCGCTGAAAGCCATTATCAAATTAGAAAACTCATAATCAGGAGGTTCACATGAACAGAGAAACAGAAAACACAACTAAGAACGGCTTATTCAGATACAGATCTATAAACCACAGGAGGCTTGAATGACAGAAATAACAACAGATACTATAAATAATGATGACAATTCAGATGTGAGCCTGGGAGAATCACTTGCAGGATCTGGTGACTGGACCGATCAGCTCACTCTGAACAAAAATGGCAGAGCATGCAATACTCTCTGCAACATGCGGCTGATCCTTGAAAATGACGAGGATTTCAAGGGCATCGTATTCAACCAGCTCGCTGACGATCTTGAGATCAGAGACAGTGTTCCGTGGAATCATACTTCAAAGTACTGGCGCGATGTGGATGATGCGCAGCTCATGTGCCTCGTTGATGAACGCTACGGCAGCTTCACACAGAACAACTACCGCACAGCGCTATCGAAGGTCACAGACGACAGGTCATACCACCCTGTAAAGGATTACTTTGCATCGCTTCCTGAATGGGACAATGTGCCAAGGGTCGATACTTTGCTCATTGATTACTTCGGAGCTAACGACACTCCTTATGTCAGAGCGGTAACAAGAAAAATGCTATGTGCTGCTGTCAGCAGGATATATAAGCCCGGGATCAAGTTTGACCACATACTGGTTCTCAACGGTCCTCAGGGCATCGGCAAGTCCACTTTCATATCTAAGCTCGGGATGGAATGGTATTCTGACAGCCTCAATATTTCCGACATGAATGATAAGACGGCAGCAGAAAAACTTCAGGGTTACTGGATACACGAGATCGGCGAGCTTGCCGGCATAAGAAAGGCTGACATAGACAAGGTCAAGGCATTTATCTCACGCCAGGATGACAAGTACAGGGCTTCATACGGTCGCAGGGTCAACCCTCATCCAAGGCAGTGCGTGTTCTTCGGAACTACGAATGCGGAAAACGGCTTCCTGAGAGACATAACAGGCAACCGCAGATTCTGGGCAGTCAGGACTCCCGGCACAGGCACCTTAAAGCCGTGGGATCTCACGCAGGATGACGTCGATCAGATATGGGCTGAAGCACTTTACCTTACCGGTCAGGGTGAAACACTGTTCCTCTCACGCGAGTTGGAAGAGTCAGCCAGGGTCGAGCAGGCTGCCGCCATGGAACATGACGACAGAGAAGGTCTTGTTACAGACTATCTCGACCTTCCGCTGCCCGTAAACTGGAGCGATCTGTCTCTTTACGACAGGCAGGATTATGTTCAGAGTCAGGGACTGCTTTATAGCGGCGGGGACATCAGGAGAAGAGATTACGTATCGAACATAGAGATCTGGTGCGAATGCTTTGGCAAGGATAAGGCTGATTTCCAGCATAAGAACAGCTTTGAGATCAGTGCCATAATGGCGCGTATAGACGGATGGGAGAAGACCGGCAAAACTATTTGGCTTCCGATCTACGGAAAGCAGCGAGTCTACAGGCGGAAAAGCGAGACTGGTCCACTGGAACAAACTACGGAACGATTTTTGGAACAAACGGCATAAAGTAAACCCTTAATGAAAAAACACCCGGAACAGTCTGAAAACACTCTATAACAGAGATTTTTTCACGGACTGTTCCGGGCTTTGTTTCAGAGATTGTTCCATCTCAACACGCTAAAAGCACAGTGCAAAAACACAAGTGGGAACCTCTCTGTTCTCTCAAATAGTTCTCTTACGCTTGATTGACTCAAAGGCGCAATCTCACGAGAGCGCCCTTCTTTCCCACAAAAGCATCCCCATACATAATTTGAATTTGAATATTTCAATCAGTATCAAAGAATCGCATTTTAAGAGTCCCGTTAACGAGAGGGAGCCGCAGATAAGCACTGTTATCTGCGGCTTTATGAAATGTATAGCTATCTGTTCCGCTGGGAAGCGGATCAGAACGCTATTCAATTGTTTGCTGCAATCTTACCTGTTTTGACGATGATCCTGCTCTCGCCATCCATATTGTCTGCTATT
>JBGUKU010000024.1:0-4088 GCA_045114615.1 Anaerovoracaceae bacterium | reverse complement strand
TTAACCTGAATTATTCACCGAAGTTCGGTGAATGCGGGTGAAACCCGCATAGATACTACTGTTACAGATTTTTCTGCTTTCATCTTTCAAGTGAATAGAAAAAGGACCAGATCCCTGGTAAAATTTAGGTGTCGAAGCCAAATCAAACCAGAAAGACGAGGTCCTCTATGACTATTTTAAACACCGTTTCACTTGATAGCAACAAAAAAATTAAACTCAACTTCAATGGCGGCGATCTTTCATCCGATGCAGGCCTACTTCTTATCAAAGAGTTTGCCTCAAAAATCGGATTCAACCGCCTGATCAACAATCTGTTCAAAACCAGAGACGAAAGATCCTACTTCAGACATTCCGATCCGGACATTCTGATGCAGAGCATATACCAGACCATCGCAGCATATTTCAAGGATGATTGTGCCGATGAGCTCACCAATGATCCTGTTTTTTCAGCTGTTCTTGAAAAAGAGGCACTTGCCTCTCAGCCAACGCTTTCCAGGTTTTGGAATCGCATGGATGAGGACACGCTGAAAAAGCTGGACACCATTGATTCCAGGATGCGAGAGATCATCTATTCCATCAAGCGACCGGAAATGATGGTCTTCGATCTGGATTCAACCCTACTCGCTACTTATGGGAAACAGGAAGGCGAAGGCTTTAACTTCCACTATCATGCACATGGCTATCATCCGCTTCTTTGTTATGACGGACTGACCGGTGATCTGTTGAAGGCCGAGCTTCGCAACGGTACTCAGTACTGCAGCAATGATGCTGATGCATTTATGATCCCGCTTATGAAGGAATTTCGCGATAAGTATCCGTCTATGCCCCTTTACCTCAGAGGCGACAGCGGCTTTGCATCACCGGCCATTTACAAGGCCTGCGAAGATCATTCCTGTAAGTACGCGATCCGTTTAAAAGAGAACGCAAAGCTCAGGGCACTTGCGAAGTTCGAAGATGAGGCGCTTTACAACGCGACCAGATATAATCAGGTTGACTATGCCGTCGTATATGGCGAGTTCATGTATCAGGCCAACAGCTGGCCTCATCCCCGCAGAGTCGTATACAAGATAGAGAAACCTGCGAATCAGATGGTGCATATGTATACATTTGTGGTCACTACGATGGAGTCTGAACCTTACCAGATCCTTCAGTTTTATTGTGGTCGCGGAAAAATGGAAAACTTCATCAAGGAAGGCAAAGGCGGATTCGATTTTTCGTCCGTTAGCAGCCATTCCAAAACCGTCAATGCGAATCGTCTCCGCATTCATGCATTGGCTTACAACCTATTCAATTGGTTTCGCCGGCTGGTGCTCCCTGCTTCTATGAGAAAACAAAGAGTAGACACCATCCGTTTGAAGCTGCTGAAGATTGCCGCGAGGGTAATCCGTTCAGCAAGATATATAACATTCAAACTGTGTAGCAGCTGTCCGTATAAGCGAGAGTATCATGAGACACTCTCAAACATTCAGCTGCTGTCTGTCCAGTTGGAATAACAGTAGATACCTGTACCTTGAGAACTTAAAACTACCTCTGATCACATCAACGGGATTCGTGCACCCTTTTTTAGGAATCGATGCCCGAAGGTTGTTGGTAAAATAATAACTTTCTACCGAGCAGAGGAGTTTTGGGGAGTTATGAATAATTCAGGATTAGTATCATGTTTATTCATGTCTACAATATATTGAAATGTTCATTGAAAAAATCCGTTTTTCTGATAGAATATAAGTGGGTGAAAGCACCGTTCCGGTAGGGGGAAGAGACCGGAGTAGCGTTCCGATATAAAGAATGGAAGCATATGCTCTTAAGGCGAGGAGGTGTCGATATGGCAACACAGATTGCGCCCACTCCTGTTGTTAAAGGTATCGCAGCGGTAAAGATCTACGAGGAAGCTAATCAGAAGCGCAGCCAGGCATCTCGATATGGGGCACAGCTTTTGAAGAATAAATTTGACGGAAGATTGAGGTAGCGGCCAATGACAAGACTCCTGTACGCAAGGTCGGTACAAGGGTTCTGACCGATCCGAATGACATGGCAAAATTCATACAGAAGAGGAAGAAAGCGAATGCATCTTGATGAGTTTGACAAATTCGATCATGCGAATAAATCTTTGGCGGAAGCTGAGAGAGAAAGACAGCATCAGGAAGACATGCAGCGTCTCAGGGGATTGCGCCTGATCGACGATGACTTCATGAACGCCTGCTTTGACGGCTACAACGAAGGTGCAGAACTTCTTCTGCGTATCATCTTGAATAAGCCGGACATTCGAGTGAAGAGTGTGAAGACCCAGAGACGGATGAAAAACCTGCTGGGACGAGACATACAACTGGATATTGATGCCGATGATGCATCCGGTAAGGAATACAATGTGGAGATACAGCGTTCCGATAAGGGGGCTGACAGGAAACGGGCAAGATACCATTCCAGCATCCTTGACGCACATCTGCTTCAGCAGGGGGAGGAATTCGGTGAGCTGCCGGAAACCTTCGTGATTTTCATCACAGAGAATGATGTGATAGGAAAAGGAAAGCCACTGTACCGCATTGAGCGAAAGATAGAAGAGACAAATGAGGCGTTTGATGACGGCGAGCATATCCTTTATGTTAACGGTGCGGATAAGGACGCATCCACGGCGTTGGGAAAGCTGATGCATGACTTTTTCTGCACGGATCCGGACGATATGCTCTATAAGGAACTGGCCGATAAGGTTCGTTATTTCAAGGAAGACGAGAAAGGAGTGGCGGCCATGTGTAAGGTTATGGAAGACATGAGAAATGAAGCAGCAAAGACTGCTGTGGAGAAAGACCGCACTAAAAATGCCCTGGAAATGTTGGCGGACGGTCTTTCGATAGAGAAAGTTGCTCAGTATTCACAGCTTGCCATTGAGCGAGTAAAAGAGCTTGCAATGCCGAAAACTGCTCAATAAAACATTCAAGAATTAACCAGAAAGGTTGACAGCTATGTGGAATAGAAATACGCTCCTTAGAGCAGAGCAGAGCAGAGCAGAGCAGAGCAGAGCAGAGGCTAACTGCGCTCTTTTTGCGTCCTGCGTGGCGCTTGAAACTGAATACTACATTCGTGATGGATGACCGTCGGATTCTGACGGGGTAGGTATACCCTGTCAGGTTCGGCGGTTTTTGCGCGTATAAGCTCTTGTCAATGACTGGGTGATCGTTGTGCTTGCACATAAGGTCACACAGTCATTAGACAAGGCAACGGACATGAGCATGTAGCACGATAGTGCGGAATGCGAATGGACGTAGAATTGCGGGAGTGCGAAGCACGGAGCAATTCGTAGCTTATATGCGAATGTACACAATGGTGATGCGGCGGCCATAACAGCTGTGAAAGAAGATTATCAGGAGGAAACAGCAAATGAAGATGAAGAAACAATTTTTAGGAATCCTGCTCAGCCTTGTGATGGTGCTGGGGCTGATGCCGGGGATGAGCATGACGGCGCAGGCAGCTACGGCATACACTAGTGGGCAGATTCGGATATCCGATATGGCGAATGGCGATATAATAAGAGGCACCTGTACAATTTATCAAAACCCCAACCGTGCGCTTGAGATTTATGATACAGACGGAACTACACTATTGCAACAATATAATAATGGTAGCTCACGGACACTTTCAGCTCTTGGGTATGATACCATTGTTACAAAAACAGGTGTAGGATCTGGTGATTATAACAATAGATTGGTAAAACTCCAGAAACTCTCGCCTAGTCCCACGGTCACAAGTGTTACCCTTGATAAAAATGAGCTTTCGCTTGATGCGGGTGGCGCTACAGCTGAACTGATTGCTACTGTTGAAGCAAATTATGATGCTATTAAAGGAGTAACATGGTCATCATCTGATAGTACTGTCGCGACCGTTAATAGCAATGGCGTGATAACCCCTGTTGGAGCAGGCGACCCGGTAACAATCAAAGCTACAAGCACTTGGGATAATACAAAGTACGCCGAATGCGTCGTAACGGTGAATGCGTCCCATACCCACAGCTTCACCTATGCTGTCGACGGCGCGACAATCACAGCGACCTGCACGGCGGACGGTTGCACGTTGCCTGAGAGCAGTGCAGGGGTTGG
>JBGUKU010000023.1:0-50367 GCA_045114615.1 Anaerovoracaceae bacterium | reverse complement strand
GCTTTGTAATGCGTTTGCCGAAAACCTTTGTGCCGTTGAAAAAATCGAACTCCGGCAAATCAACTTCTTTCCCTGCGAGCAGGTCTTCCATCTGCCTGTTGAACAGTTCAAGATCGACTGCTCCGAGGCCTTCGAAGTCCGGTTTGCCGTCAGGACCCAGAGGCGTCATGCCCCTCTCTACGAAATAGTCATCCGTGCCGAGATACATAGGATCATTACCCGTAAGTCTTCCTATCTCGGCGCATATCCTCTTTGCAGTCGTAGTCTTTCCGCTGCTCGACGGACCTGCTATAAGAACCACCTTTTTGTGGTTTTCGATTATCTGTTCAGCAAGCTCTTCGAGCTGTCTGGACTGCAGCCATTCACTCTCACGGATGATCTCATCGGTATTGCCTTCTCTGATCTCTCTGTTGATATCTGCCAGATAGCTTATACCGGTGTATTTGCGCATGCGCCTGCATTCTGCATATGCCTCATACAGCTTATCATCATCCCTGTATTTAGGGATGGTGTGATTGTGCAGCGCGTTAGGAAGTCTGAGAAGCAGTCCGTTCCTGTATGGCCGGATGTCGAAGAGATTGACATATCCTGATGACGGCAGCATGACTGTATACATGCAGTTTCTGTAATTATGCAGCTCGGATATCTCAACGATCTCATCCTCCGGAAGCTCTTCAAAAAGCTCAGCCTTTTCAGGGTATCCGAATGATCTCATTTTCTCTGCAGCTTCCTTTGCCGAATATTTCTCAGCGACTATCTCGGTATCATGAGCTATGATCTTCTCCATCTTATCCCTGATCTTGTGGATGTCCGATGTGGTCAGCTGTGCTCCGTCGAGATTTATGTAACTGTAGTATCCCTGATTGAGGGAATTACCTATCGTTACATCGGCATGTTCAAAGACGCTTTTTACGGCCTTCAGATAAATGAGGATCGCGGTATTGTGATAAGCGCGCTCATCCGTAAATGTCCTGATTTCAAATTCTCTAGCCATTTTGTTTTCTCCTGTTTTTCTCTACATATGCACTTCTGTATTTTACCACTATTCAATTGACTAACAACACCCCATGATTTAAAATGAAACTGATATTGGACATTCAGTTTTTTGATGTGCATTTTTATCAATTTGTCAACCAATGAGGCAACTTATTTTTATTCTTAGGGAGGGATAATAATGAAGAAGGAATATGAACCTCTATTCACCCCTTGGAAGATCGGCAACGTCGAGATCCCTAACAGGATCGTTCAGACATCCATGGGCGGAACTTCGCTCTTCGGATGGCTGGAACCTTGCCACTTCGACAAGGAAGCTGCTCACCACATTCTCGGCCGTGCTCAGGATGGTGTAGGCCTGGTTCTTCCTGGCATGCAGTGCGTAAGAGACACAATGGGCAGAAGATGGCTCTATCAGAACAAGAAGATGTTCAAGGATCTCGCTGAGTGGATGCCTGAATTCCACAAGACAGGCTCCAAGCTGTTCATCCAGCTCGCCGGCGGATTCGGACGTTCGATGGCTATCAATGACATGTTCGTCAAGATGCTCGAGAACAAGGCATTCGGCGCTGTTTCCAAACCTATTGTAGATATCGAGTATTGCTGCGCTTCCGCAGGTGAAACTCCTAACAGATGGTATCCTTCGATCAAGTCGAGAATGATGACCATCCAGGAGATCCAGGAAATGGTAGAAGCTTTCGCAAAGACTGCAAAGCTCTGCAAGGATGCTGGTGTTGACGGCGTTGAGATCCACGCTGTACATGAAGGCTACCTCCTCGACCAGTTCACTATCGCAAACATGAACTACAGAACTGACCAGTACGGCGGTTCGTTCGAAAACAGATTCAGATTCCCTGTCGAGATCGTACAGGCTATCAAGAGAGAATGCGGACAGGACTTCCCTGTTGCTCTGAGATACTCCGTAGTATCCAAGACAAAGGGCTGGCTCCAGGGTGCACAGCCGGGTGAAGAGTTCGAAGAGTTCGGACGTGATATGGCTGAATCAGAAAAGGCTATCAAGTACCTCGGCGACATGGGTTATGACATGTTCAACTGCGATAACGGCACATATGACGCATGGTACTGGGCTCACCCGCCTGTCTACATGCCGGATAACTGCAACTATGAAGACGTTGCGCACATCAAGAACTTCACTGATAAGCCTGTCGTATGCGCAGGTAAGATGGACATCAAGTTCGCTGCTGAGAAGATCAAGGAGGGCAAGATCGACGCTCTCGGTATTGCACGTCAGAACCTCGTAGACCCTGACTGGGTAACCAAGCTCAGAGAAGGCCGTGAAGATGAGATCAAGCCATGCATCAGATGCCATAACGCTTGCTTCAACTTCGCTAAGTCGAAACATACTGCAAACACACAGCCTCTGTTCGACTCGCTCCAGCTTGCACGCTGCGCTCTGACACCTTCGACAATGCAGCACAACAAGTACAAGATCGTTCCTACAAACAAGCCTAAGAAAGTCGCAATCGTCGGCGCAGGCTTCGGCGGACTCGAGGCAGCTCTCGTACTCAAGAAGAGAGGCCACCAGCCGGTAGTATTCGAGAAGAGCGACAAGATCTTCGGTCTGTACAACACAGCTTCGGCAATGTCCTTCAAGGATGCCGACAAGCAGCTCATGCAGTGGTATGAGAGAGAGCTCAAGAAGTGGGATATCGATATCAGACTCAACAGCGAGGTTAAGGATATCAACGCCCTGCTCAAGGCATACGACGATGTAATCGTATCGGTCGGTACATTCCCTAAGGCTCTCAATATCAAGGGATTTAATAAGACAATCACATTCACAGATCTCCTGATCGGACCTAAGAAGGACGAGTACAAGAAGATCGTCTTCCTCGGCGGCGGACTTTCATCCTGCGAAGCTGCATATGACGCAGTACTCGCCGGCAAGAAGCCTGTAGTCGTTGAGTTCCTCGACGACCTTATCGTAGCTCCAGGCACATGCCTTGCTAACTCCTCATTCCTGAGAGAGGCTCTGCCGTTCAAGGGAGTTCCTGTACATCTGAGAAGCTCCGTAACCGAGGTCGGCGACGGATACTGCATGATCAAGAACTTCGAAACAGGCGAAGAGTGGAAGGAAGAGTGTGACTGCGTAGTCAACGGAATCGGATTCGTTCCGAACGACCAGTTCGCTTCGGTCAAGAACAAACACCTCCACAGAGTCGGAACATGCGTCAAGTGGGGAGCTCTGAGAGAAGTAATCTGGAGCGCATGGGATGTAGCAATGAAAATCTAATTGCTAATCAAATAAAGCGTAAAAAGACTGCCTTAACCGGCAGTCTTTTTATTGAAAGCGCCTGCAGAATAAATCCTTTCGCTCGTGCCTCGTCGTCACGAAGCACAATCCGCTTCATCGCTCTTCCAATGGCCCCGGGAATAAGTTCCCGGGTTCCTTCAGTCGTCAGAGCGCTGCCGCGGTGTGCTTCAGCTCCTCCTCGGGCCATCTCGCTGCAGGATTTTTCTGCAGGCGCTTTCATAGTTATCAGTCTGTATTCCAGATGGCTTTGTACTGCTTGTATTTGCCAAGATCGTTGTTTACGTTCCATGGTATGAAGCCGCCTGTAAGGCCTGCATCTGTGAGCCCTTTTATCTGAGCTTTCAGTTCCTTCTCTCCGTAATCATTTGTAGGAGACCAATAAGGTGTATCGTAACCTGTGATCCAGGTGCGGGCTGCAGCCGGGTGTTCAAGGTAATCCTGACGTTTCTTTGCCTTTTTAGCCCAGTTGTGCATCGTAGCGTAAGGATCCTTCCATGGCTCCCCTCCTCCCATATGGTCGGTATAAGGCATTGCGCTTATGGCATCCACGATATTCGAGATGCCCGGCCAATACTGTCCGTACGCGGTCATATATCCATACGCACATTCACCGAATACATCAACAGAAAAGTACGCTCCGGCTTCGTGAATCTGGTCTGCCGCGTAGAAGCAGAAGTTCTGTACCGCCTGTCCTTTCTCCTCATTATATTTATTTCTGAACTTTGCTTTGCCGCTCTTCGACATGTCATAAGAGTTCTCAGGGAATCTCACATAATCGAACTGGATCTCATTGAAGCCGAATTCCCTGATAGCTTCCTGCGCAAGTCTGACATTGTACTCCCATACATCCCTCGAGTACGCGCTCGGCCAGGTGGACTGTCCTCCATATTTTATGCAATCTTCAGGGTGATCCTTTGCATAAATAGGGTCATTGAACACGACTATGCGGCCTATCATATAGACCCCAGTCTCCTTCAGCTTATCAATGCCCTTTTTATACTTCTTGCGGGAGGTGTATGCTGTCTTATATGACTTAGGAGACCACTCTTTTGCAGTTTCGGCAGGCCATGCAAGTACGCCGTCCTTGATATCTACAACTACCGCGTTACAGTTGGTATTATTGATAAGATCGATGTAATTGTCAGGCTTTGCCGCTGCAGCACAGTTGAGGTACATCGCTCTGGCATCAGAGCAGAACTCATTGCCCTCCAATACAGGCTTTTCGTAAGGGTAGTAATCGAGATTCTTTGCCTTGCCGCCGTAAAGGTCATATCCGTACTTGTCCTTCTTGACCTTTTTATATATGTCATTTCCGTTATATACCTCATCGGCTTCTTCCTGTGTATCGACTAAATATTTGCCGTATACATAGCCCTCTGCAGTTTCGTCATCCTTCTGGTACTGAACCTTATATTTATGGACCGAACCATCTGCGAACATATTGTCGTAGCCGGTCACATTCAGGCACGTTCCCTTAGGGGCAAATGATGCGATAGAAGGTCCTGATGCTTCAGCGTAAATGGTCACCGGTGTCCTCACGTATACTTCAGTCTCCTGTACTACCCTGTCTGTTGTAGGCACCAGGTTTTCCTGCCTCATATAAAGATCAGCTGCTCCTTCAAAGCCGGTATTGTCTACTTTGCAGTATAAGACACCATCTACGTTTCTGGTTCCGACCAGTTTTTTTACTGAAGAACCGCGCACAAGCGTACCAACCTCGACAGCCTTTACAGTTTCCTCTTCCGGTTCGGTCTCTCCCTGCTGAGCCCCTTCCTGTCCGGCCTCTTCCGGTGTTTCTGCCGTTTCTTCTGTGTTTTCCTCCACTGTTTCTTCTGAAGCTTCTTCAGGTACTTCTTCAGGATCCTCTTTATCTGCCGGCAGACCGATCAGATAAACGGGCACGTCTTTTGAGGTGCCGCCGACAAAAACGTACTCCGGTTCCGGAGTTATCTTGTTCAGACTGCTTATATATACAAAAACAAGAATCAGGCAAGCGAATATCACCGCACAATCTCTTACTCTGCGGAGACGCGCGGTGTGCCTTTTTTCTTCTTCTCTTAATGCGTTTCTTTGTGCTCTTGACATTACTTATAACGAACCCTTTCCCATTCCACAATTAAACATCATTTGCCCGGAACGTTCAACAGGGAGCATGCGTTAAATAAAGAGCACGGGTCAGCAAAAGATTGAAAAATCATCTACACTATAATGTATAATTATATGAATACATTAAGGAGGTGCTCATGGGCAGAATCGATCTGACACCATTCATCAGAGAAGACAAAGGGTCCGAAATAGTCATAGACCTTCCGTGCAAATCAACGGAAAGGGCTTTTTTCAACGGTTATCAGACCTGGACCGCCTCCTATGAGGTAAAACCTACAGATACACATATCGGTATAAAACGGTTCTTCAGAGGACTTGGTGCTCCCTGGGGCATTACCAAATACGGTGATCACTTCTTCATGAATTACACAGGAAAGCCCGGACGTTTCCATGGCTTTACCTATTTTTACAAAAGGTATGAGGATACGTATCTGCTGATAGGCTCTACTGATGAGACCAATGGCTATACTATCTTTGATTACGACATGATCAGAGGCGTACTGAGGATCAGAAAGGATGCCGGCAGCAGCAGGTTCGACCAGGATCTTCATATAGCTGCTTTCGAAGGTGAACACAACGAAGTTTTTGATGACTGGTTCAGGGCATCGGGAATTCAGCGCCGCCCTGCAGAGCCGATGGCCGGTTATGGAAGCTGGTATAACCATTACGACAAAATAAATGATGAAACCATCTCATGCGACCTTGAAGGTGCAGCAGGCATCCTTGAACCGGGAGACCTGTTCCAGATCGATGATGGCTGGCAGGTGCAGGTCGGCGACTGGGACTGCAATCCTGAACGCTTTCCGCGCGGCATGAAAGCCTCGGTCGATGATATTCATCACAAAGGGTTCAAAGCAGGCCTCTGGCTTGCTCCGTATTCGGCTCAATGCAGGTCGCAGCTGGCAAAAGATCATCCTGAATGGCTTCTTCAGCACAAGGGAAAACCGTGGTACGCAGGCTGCAACTGGGGCGGATTCTTCGCTCTGGATATCGATCATCCCGAAGTGCGGGACTATCTGAAACGCACCTTCGATAAAGTGCTTAACGAGTGGGGATTCGATCTGGTAAAGCTCGACTTTCTCTATGGAGCGGCTCCTTGGCAGACTGCAGGCGGTGAATTCGACGGCGAAAGCCGCGGTGCACGCATGTGCCGTGCAATGGATCTTCTCAGAGATTGGTGCGGTGACAAGCAGATACTCGGATGCGGCGTGCCTCTCGGGCCTGCTTTCGGGAAGGTCGAATATTGCAGGATCGGCTGCGACGCAAGCCTTGACTGGAACAACGTACGTCTGATGAGGAACGTTAACCGTGAATATCCTTCAACAAAGCACGCCATACTCAACACTTTCTACAGGAGAGGCCTTGACGGCAGAGCATTTCTGAATGATCCGGATGTGTTCTTTCTCAGAAAAGATAATATAAAGCTCACTGAGGAGCAGAAAGATCTCCATGCAAGAGTGCTGGCACAATACGGCAGCTTCTTTCTCACCTCCGACAACATGGGAGATTATGACATAGAGCAGCGCGAGCACTACAGGCAGCTCAGAGAGCTCTGGCAAAGGAAAGACTGGACAGACAGACACTTCCTGGATTGGATAGATATATACAAGTAAGCTACTGTAACTGAGAAAAGGGTAACAACAATGAGTAAGAAGACAGAAGCTGCCGCATCACAGGCAGGCATCTCCGAAAAGCAGGCAAAACGCAATCTGTGGTTCTTCCCTCTCGGCACATTCGGGAGAGACATGATCTACAACCTGTTTACAAATTTCATCCTTGTCTATGTGCTCTTTACGCACAATCTGACACCTGCACAGCTGATGGCGATCACAGGCATCATGATAGGCGCAAGAGTATTTGACGCTCTGAACGATCCCCTTATGGGCAACATCATCGAGCGTACAAGGACACGCTGGGGCAAATACAAGCCGTGGCTCGTCATCGGCATTCTGAGCACATCCATCGTCGTATATCTGGCATTCAACGTAAGGCTCGAAGGCTGGGCATTCATATGGTTCTTCGGCATTATATACTTCGCGTACAGCATCGCATATACGATGCACGATATCTCATACTGGGGTATGATACCTTCGCTCAGCAAGGAAGGCAGCACACGTGACAAGCTGACAGCCATGACCAACCTTGCGGCCGGTATCGGCGGAGGTCTGGCAGGACTTTTCATACCTATGCTCACTACAGGCTCGGGAGCCATCGGAGGAAATGCTCAGACAGCTTACGGCGTTGTAGCGCTTATATTCTGCATACTCGCCCCGCTCTTCCTCTGCTTCACCATCTTCGGTGTCAGAGAAGACAGGTCATACATGGACACTACCCCACCTCCGGTCAGTTTTAAAAAGATTGTAGGTACTATCACAGGTAACGATCAGCTGTCGTGGATGTGCCTCATCTTCCTTCTGCATCAGATAGGCGCAGACCTGATCGTCGGAGGTATCGGATCAACATACATATATTTCACATACGGCTATAAGGGCGGCCTGTACTCGCTGTTCTCGACCATCGGTCTGTCCGCTTCGGGTATCCTTCTGATCGCCTACCCTTGGCTGTCCTCAAAGTGGAGCAGAAAGGGTCTTATGAAAGGCTTCGGACTGATCATGACCGTTGGGTTTGCGATGATGCTCGCAGCAGGACTCTTCATGCCGGCAACGATGCCTTCCTTCTGGATCACCACAGTCGGTTACATGCTTGCCCAGCTGGGAATGAACTGCTACTACGTGATCATGATGCTTTCTATCATCAACACTGTTGAATACAACGAGTATAAAAACGGCACCAGAGATGAAGCCATTATCGCTTCGATCAGACCCTTCTTCACAAAGTTCGGCAGCGCTCTGTGCGTGCTCCTGACGACAGTCTCGTACCTGATCTTCGGAGTCACCAAATACACCAACCAGATCAGTTCGCTGGAGCAGGCAGCCAACATGGGCTCCATCACCGAAGCGGAGAAGCTTGCTCAGATCGATACTGTCATCAGTTCGGTAAGCAGCAGCCAGAGCCATGGCATACTGCTCGTAATGGTTCTGGTACCTCTCCTCATGATGCTCGGCGCTTACCTGCTCTACAAGAAGCACTATATACTAGACGAAGATGAGTACGACCGCATAGTGGAAGAGCTTGGACATAAAAAAGCACAGTAAACAAAATGGTCCATTTCCGGAGTTTTTACAGGAATGGACCATTTTTTATTGCTTTTGATAAATGAAATTGGTCTAATTTAAGATTTTTTCAAAAGTCCGACCAATTACACACATTTTTTAAGGGCAGCATTGGTCCAATTTCAGGGAAAACCCGGTTTTTGGACCAGAAACGTTCTACATATCGTCTGTTGAAGTTCTGAAAATGCGGCCAGCGTTCTTCAGAAGTGCTGTGCAAAGCAGCTCGCCAAGCACGTAGCAGCCTGCGATCTCCCCCAGCAGGATCTGGAACATAAGCACCGGGATGGCTACATCCACTACGCCGTATCCGTACTTGAGTACGAAAGGCACTATCAGCGCATTAGCTATTACTGCAGGCAGCGGTACAAGCCAGCGGTTGCTGCGGAGCATGTATCCTAAAACGGCTCCGATCAGTGTGGCAAGGCTTCCGAATATAACGTCGAGAATGATACCTCCGCCTATAAGGTTTGCAATAAGACAGCCTATGAAAAGGCCCGGGATAGCAGTCGGAGTGAACATCGGAAGGATGCAGAGGGCTTCAGCTATTCTAACCTGCACCGGGCCGAAGGATATCGGCGCAAAAACCATTGTGAGAACCACGTAAAGGGCAGCTATAACAGCGCCCTGAGTGATCCTCAGAACTCTTGGATCTCTGTTTTTCATTAATTGATTTCTCCTTTGGTTTTAATATTTTAGAAGCAGGATATCGGACCCGAACTGCTTCAGACGCCGTTTTCTGAAAGCGTCCACGCAGGATTGTACAGCAAGCGGCATCCTATGTCCAGTAAAAAAATCCGCAGCATAAAAACACATCCCCGCGCCTAACGCGGGGTTTTCTGCTGACAAAAAAACCGCCGTATACGTATACGGCGGCTGTCATTCTTTGATTTAAACTCTCAAACTATTCTGTTACTTCAGGCTCTTCAGCTGCTGCTTCCACTTCCGGCTCCTCGAGATCTACTCCGAGATCTTTGAGGATCTCTCTTGCCTTTGTGCACGCCGGGCAGTCACAGAATGTCTTTCCTTCTGCCTTCATAGCCTCAGCGTGAGCTTTGATCTGTGCTGCTGCTTCTTCGCCCATGGCTTCCTTCATTTCAGGTTTGCTGAATGTTTCGATTACTTCGTCGAGCGAGGAAATGCCTGCCTTGAGCTGCTTGATGAACTCATTCTCGGTTACCTTGTCAACTACAGGAGCTGCCTTGCCCTTGAGTTCTTCGATCTTAGGAGCTGCTTTCTCCTTAAGCGAATCCACAACAGGAGCAGCTTTTTCTGATAATTTATCTGCACCTTCGCTGATTTTATCGCTTACCTTTGCAAGTTTCTCAGTAACTTCGATGGATTTATCGGAATACTTTTCAGCAACTTCTCCGAGTTTGTCCAAAGTTTCGCTGCCCTTTTCCTTGAGCTCATCAAACTTATCACCGTACTTTTCATCTGCTTCTGCAAGCCACTTTTCAGCTGCATCCTTGAGCGGAGCATATACGTGACCACTGAGCAGGTCTTTTACCTTATCGACTGTTTTCTTATCTGCCATCTTATTACCCTCCTGTAAAAGTTTTATTAATCCGCTTGAATGAAATCGTCAAACGTTGCTTATCAAAGGTTCTTTACGAGTGTAAGAATATTGCTTCCTTCCTTGTATTCGTACTCTACGGCATCCATCGTCTGCTTAACCATGAAGATGCCGAGTCCTCCGATCTCCCTCTCATCAGCCGAAAGTGTTACATCAGGATCGACCTTCAGAAGAGGATCGTACGGCTTTCCGTGATCGATGAATGTGATTTTTACCTGCACAGGATCGTCCAGTACTTCTACACGGACCACTGCTCTGCCCTTATCAGGGACATAGGCATATTTACAAATATTGACAAAAATCTCTTCAACTGCTATATCGATCTGCATCTGAAACTTCATTGAGCAGCCTACAGCTTCGAGGTTACTGTCGACAAAAGCCATCACCTCATCCAGGTTTTCCTCAACAGCCTCTATATCGAGTTCCTTGTGATCTTCAGGCTTTTCAAGATCGTTTTCGAAAAGCAATGTATCCGTACTGTCAAGGAGCTCGATGAGTTCCTTTGTCCAGTGATCGATCTCGGCTTTGCGCTTCGGATCTTCAAGTCCGCCGCGTCTTATCGATCTTCTGATCAGTCTTGTATAGCCGATGATGCGCGCCTTATCCTCAACACTGTGTATGACTTTCTCGTCATCTGTGCCGAGATATTTTGCGAGCGTCTTGTACCAGAATTTTTCAGCCGTCTCATAGCTGAATTTCTGGAAATCCATTATGGCATCATGGTCAAGCTCAAAGAATCCCCTGTACGCATTGAACATAGAGCCCAGTTCGAATATAGGGTGACCTACAGCAAGAGTATCCATGTCGATAAGAAGCACCTCGTCGTCCTGAAGCTCAAGATTCTTAGTGTGATAGTCTCCATGGATCATGTGATCGTCGTGCGGCACGGCTTCAACAAGAGCAAGAAGCTTTTTGCCTGATTCTTCAGGCAGATAATCCTGCATGAACTCTGCCCAGGACAGAACAGTCTCCTTCATATCAGGGAGCTTGCCCTCAGGCACTACAGTACTGTGGATGCGCTTAAGCATCTCAACGTATTCATCAACGCACCAGTCGAGCTTGTCAGGTTCGGTACCAAGTATCTTTGAGAACGACTTGGCGTTCAGCAGTTCATACACTGATCCGTAGCTGTCGCCTACCTTCACAACATCATATGATATCGCTGTCGGGATCCCGAGTATAAGAGCAAGCCTCGCCACTTCACGCTCATGCTGGATTTCTTCAAGAGCGTTCGGATTGTTATGCACCTTTACGACATTGTCTTTGTCTATCCGGTAGATGCTGCCGTTTGCTCCGCGTCCGATCTCTTCACATCCTTCAATGGATACTTTGCGGTATGCTTTTTCAACCGTCATCATCTCTGTGAATCCGGTCATCTCAAAGACCTCGTAAACATCAGATTTTACATTGATGATATGAAGATCCGGATGTTTCTTTCTGAGGCGGAGAATGATTCTGAGTCCGGCACTGGAAATATAGTCCAGGTTCTCTGCATCAAGAATCAGGACAGAAGGCTCTTTATCTTTCAAAGCATCGTTGATTCCGTTCTCGACTTCGGAAGCATTGCCGGAATCTATACGCCCCTCCAGTTCAATCGTTAATTTTTCATTGTCCCAAGAAGTATTCATCTTCCGTACAAGTCCTCTACTCTATAGTCAGAATATCTGAAAATCCGGTTACATCAAAGATCTCCTGGATCTCATCGGAAACGTTCTTCACAACCATGGTACCCTTCTCGTTCATCGTCTTCTGAGCTGACAGCAGAACACGAAGGCCGGCGCTGGAAACATATGCCAGACCGCTGAAATCAAAGACCAGATCGGTAATATCATCGATAGAAGCCTTTACTTCCTCCTCGAGCAGCGGAGCTGTAATGGTGTCTAGTCTGCCGTCAAGAACGAACTCCAGCTTTGATCCTTCCAGGTTTTTCTTGATATCAAGCATTTATACAGTTCCTCCTTTATCTTTATACACCGCCGGAAAACAATCGATCCGGCAGTTAATCAACTTATTCCTTTTATATTATACTACAAATTTTCTTCTTTGTATCTACATTTACGGTCCTAGTAAATAAGGGTTTTGTCACCCGACGGAGCTTTCACTATCCGGTGTGCTCCGCCCTTCCTGTCGGTCAGTTTCTTCTCGTTAACAGGATGCTCCGTGATCATGAGCGGGATACCTCTTTCATCTGAAACGCCCGTCTCATGTGAAGGCATGTAAATCTCTGCCCCGAGTTCTTCGTAAGCCAGCTTTGCCTGTCTGTTGTAAACATTGAGTCCGTAGTCTCCGTAGACCTTGACTCCGGCATCCCTGAATCTGGAGATCCAGCCCGCGTTGCCGCAGAGTATTCCGGACTCCCTGCATGCTTCAGCTATTTCATCGAAATGCATCTCTATGAATCTGTCGAGACTGCCTTTTGAGACATTCATAATGTAAGGCACAGATCCCGGCCTGAGATCCCCTTTGTCTGTCTCCATGAACCGCTCAAGCGCCACCGGTCTGATCCCGCTTCTGTTGACCATACGCTGCCAGTCTTCTGAATTCATGGCTACGGAGCCCAGTTCCTCTGCCTTTCTTATATCAGAAATCTCTTCTCTGGTGAGAGCCGGCCTTCTGTTATTTACAACATGTTCCCTTCGCCTCTTCATGAGCTCGTCCGCTGCTTCGCGTCTCATTCTGTTGACCACGGATAGAGGCACCATTATGTCCTCATCTATCTGCACATCTATACCCGTGAGTCCCGGAGTATAAACGGTATCTCCGAGCCTGTCGAGCGAGGCTTCTATCCTCTCCCTGTCAGTCGGCACCTTTTCGGCATATTCCACTCTGTGATCAGATACGATCTCAACACTGTTTCCGTTCCTGACATCAGTCATCACGAGCACAGGGAACTGACCTGCACGCGCTGTGAATGCCATGGTCACCGGCAGTTTTTTCTCCGGCACGTCCAGCGCAGCTTCAAGGAGTTTCTTATCTGTCACCTTGCGGACCGTATCGCCGGTGAAAGCGCCTCTCTCGAAATCTCCCGCCAATACGCACCCGAGTCCGATGTCCTTCAGATATGTGACTACTCCGCCCGCCGGTGAGCTGACAAGGTAATCCGCGTCTTCACGTATGAACTCGATGCCGTCCCCGCTGTCAAGGCTTATACACTGTTCGCCGTCAGATTGTGCAAGTTCTATGCATACGAGCTCTCTGCCGCGCCTTAGTGCTCCTCTTGCAGCCGCCTTCTCGTCTTTTTCGCTTACTTTGTTTTCACTGTCGATCACCGCGATCACACGTCCTATGCGGAGACCCTGGTTTTTAGGGCTTGACCCTGAAAGAAGGTCGTCTCCGGGATTGCCGAACAGATATCCCTCCGTGAAGTCACCCCGGTTGAAGATCTGTCTCAGATCGAGCATATCGTTCTCCTCAACGCTGTAGAGCTCTGCGGCCTTTTCAGGTCCGTGCTTTGCGGCCAGCTTTTCAAAGAGGTCTATATACTTGCGGTAAATCCTTGTGACAACGGCCACATATTCAGGAGTCTTCATACGCCCTTCTATTTTGAAGGAAGCAGCTCCTGACATAACGAGTTCCGGTATATGTTCTATGAGGCAGAGATCCTTTGGGCTGAGAGCGTAGTAGGACTCTCCGTCATCACCTCTGTATGCCTGCCTGCACGGCTGGGCACATGTGCCGCGGTTGCCGGTACGTCCGCTTCCGCCGCCAAGCACCCTGCTCATCTGACACTGTCCCGAGTAGCACATGCAGAGAGCCCCGTGGACGAAGACTTCCACATCCATCCCGGGATCGAGAGAACTGCAATAATCTGCAAGATCCTTTATTTCCTCAAGTGATAATTCTCTGGCAGGAACCACTCTGCAGAACCCCATCTCTGCCGCGGCAAGAGCTCCGCCTTTGTTGTAAAGAGTACCCTGCGTTGACAGATGGAGCGGAAGATCAGGCAGATATTTATGCAGCAGTCTCGCAAGGCCCATATCCTGCACTATGACTCCGTCCACCCCGAGTCCATAGATATAATTACAATAGTCGAACGCTCTCGACAGCTCGCTGTCCGCTATGAGAGTATTGATAGTCATATATACTTTTACGCCGTGGGAATGCGCATAATTAATAGCATCAGGAAGCTCCTCATCACTGAAATTGTCAGCGAAAATCCTGGCATTGAATGCCATGCCTCCCATGTAAACTGCATCTGCTCCGTTATTGACTGCGGCAATCAGATGAGCTTTGCCTCCCACAGGTGATAAGAGTTCGGGTCTGTTCATGATAATATCCTCCCTTTTTGAAATATTAGCACATATTTCAAATAAGTCTACGACGAGTCCGCGATTTGTTTTTATTGGTGTCCACAATGTCAACCGTCTTGATAAACATTTGTAGCGGTATTACACTTTAGTTAGCTAAAATAAACCGGCAGACATTCCATGGTTCAAGGAGAGAGGAGCAATGAGTACAAAGGACACTGTCCTTGCTTTGTTTGAGAAAAACAAGGGTTTTTTCATATCCGGGGAACGGATAGCAGAAGAATTGAATATTTCCAGAACAGCTGTATGGAAAGCAGTTAAAAAACTGCAGAGTGAAGGTTATGAAATAAAAGCCGTCACCAACAGAGGTTACTGTCTCGACAGGCAGTCAGATGTATTGTCAGTACGCGGTATCCGCAGTCATCTTGATGAAAACTGTAAAAACCTCAGGCCTGAAGTATTCGTCAGGGTCGATTCGACTAATACGAAATGTATTGAAAAGGCCGAAAAAGGTGAACCTGAAGGCTATGTTGCAGTTGCCGGATCTCAGAGTGCAGGCAGAGGCCGCAGAGGAAAGGCTTTCTTTTCCCCTGCTGAAAGCGGAATCTATATGAGTATTCTGTTCAGACCTGAAGGGCTTACCGAGAATCAGGTGCTGTATTTTACTACCATGGCCGCCGCCGCCGTAAGTGAAGCCATCGAGGCTGTATCAGGAAAAAAAGCCGAGATCAAATGGGTCAACGACATATTTATCAGCGGCAAAAAGGTCTGCGGTATTTTATCTGAGGCGTCATACGGTATCCAGACGGGAAAACTCGAATATGTCATAGTGGGCATAGGCATTAACGCGTATGAACCTTCCGGAGGATTCCCTTCAGCGATAGCAGATATAGCCGGATGTGTTTTTGATGAACCTTCTGCAGGCCTCAAAAACCGTCTTGCAGCTGAAGTGCTTAACCGCTTCATGGCATACTACGAGCACCTTCCGGATACCCCTTATTCCGAAGAGTACATCAGGCGCTCCATGGTAACCGGAAAAGACGTTACGGTGCATAAGGGCAATGAAATGATAAACGCACGCGTTCTTGGAATAGACGAAGAGTTCGGACTCAAGGTCCGTTACGATGACGGAAGCGTCGAGATCCTGAGATCAGGTGAAGTCAGCATCAGAATATAAGAAACATGCAAAGCCGGCTGCAGTTGACAACCGGCTTTTTTGATTATACGATTCATTTTGCTGAAAATGATTCCGGAGGGTTTTAATGAAAGATTTCTCACCTGTTTACTTACCGGTCGGTGTGCCGACATTCCATCTTGAAAGCGCAGAAGATCTTTTCGAAAGATCCATAAAGCTTCTTCAGGATGCAGACCCGGATTTTATCTTTCCTGATGAAATGCTTCTTTCGGTCGATGCTATGAGCAGATACATATCAGGTCTTGAACCTGATTTTATAGTATTCCAGGATCTCACATTCGCAAATGCCGCATACATGTCAGAAGTGATCAGCCGCTTTGACTGCCCTATCCTTCTGTGGACTCTGCGTGAGCCGGTCATTGACGGTACAAGACTCCGCCTGAATTCGCTTACAGGTGCCTACAGCGCTGCAAATGCCATGCGTTCATACGGAAGGACTGATTTTGAGTATGTATTCGGCTCACCAGAAGAAGATGCCGTCATTGGAAAGATAAAAGCCTGTGTAAAAGCTGCGAAGATTAAAAAAGAGATGCAGGGACTCAGGCTGGCTGCAGTAGGAGAGCCTCCTCAGGGATTTGATTTCGGACGTGCTTATGAAGATGAGTTAAATACAGTTTTCGGAGCAGAAACATTATCGATATCCGTGCCCGATATGATAGAAAGGGCAAAGTCATATACCGACGAAGAATGCAATGCATTCATGGAACGCTCTTTTGAACTGACAGCCGGACTGGACAAAACCCCCGAGAAGAATCTGCGGGATCACGCCAGGCTTTATAAGGCATATAGTGAGTATATACGCGAAAACGGGGTCTCTGCCCTCGCATCACGATGCTGGCCTGATTACTTCACTGAATACGGTACACCTGTCTGTGCGGTCCTTTCCATGCTGAATGATGACGGCACTGCCGCAGCATGCGAAGCCGACATGTACGGAGCTCTGTCCATGTGGACAGGTATGAAGCTCTCTTCTTCACCTGTATTCTTCGGTGACCCTGTAAGCCTTAATGAAGAGGAAAACACTCTCACATTCTGGCACTGCGGGACTGCCGCATGCACACTGGCACGCAGGGATACAGGCGCTGAAGTAGGTGTTCATCCTAACAGAAAGATCGGTCCGGCTATGGACTTCGGATGCGAAGCCTTCCCTGAAGCCACGGTATTCCGCATCGGCCGCGAACCCGATGGCACGTACAGATTCTTCATTCTCGAAGGCGAGGCTCTCGACAAGCCGAAGCAGTTCACAGGCACTTCAATCGTAATAAAAACAACGGCTCCGGTACGTGAAGCCGTTGAAAAGAGTGTGCTTGACGGCTTTGAGCCTCACTTCGTCGTCATGAAAGGACATCATGCTGAAACGCTGAAAGCGCTGGCAAAGATGTACGGATTCAAAGCCTTTATATACTGATAAATTTTATTTGTTATTCAGAGCTGCCTTCGGGCAGCTCTTCTTTTTTATTATTTTTTACGTTTGCGGCTCTTCTGAACAGCTCTCTGAAGCTGCTGTCAGCCCTGTAGAACACCGGTATCCGCCCCGGAGGAGCTTTCATTCTTATCTCTGAACCGTCTTTGTAAGTCCTTTTGTCCCAGAAGCCGGTCCAGGTCCCTTCAGGCAGATGTACTGTGCGCTCTCTGACGTTTTTTCCAATGACCGGGCACACGTACATGTCATCGCCGAAGAAGTATGAATACTCGTCCCTGCTTGCTGCATAGTCCATGGCATTCCAGAAATCCGGTCTCATTACAGGAATTCCTTCTGCTGCCTGCTCAAGGCAGTGCTCTATATACGGTCTGAGTGCAGCATGGATGTTTGTAAGGCGTACCGTATGAGGAAGCACAGCCGGAGCATCGAACTGGCTGTTGGCCCACGGTCTTATCGACTCGTGGCTCCTCATCAGAGGAGAGAAGGTGTTCATTTCCATCCAGCGTATAAACAGCTCGTCATCCCGTCTGAGCTTCCCTATTGAGAAGAATCCCCCTATGTCGCTATGTACAAGCGGTACACCCGAGAACCCCAGTGAGAAAGTCGCGGGCATAACGCACGGCATACCGTAATCCCTGGTGAAGTCGGTATGCTGGTCTCCATTCCACATTATCGGCGCGTAGCACTGCTCTCCCAGATAGCCTGACCGGGTAAAGAACATTACGTCTCTGTCTCCGTACTCCTCTACCGCCTCGCGGTTGATCTTAGTCCAGAGCACAGGCCACAGGTTGTGAAGTTCTGCCGGATCGCCTTCGTGCAGTACGCAGTCCGTCGGCAGGTATTCGCCGAAATCCGCCATCCAGCCCTTTATACCTATATCCAGCATATTCCTTTTTATAAGGACCTCTTTGATGAAGCGCACCGCTTCGGGGTCGGTCAGGTCGAGCATACCGGCATCAAAGGTGGTCGACTTCATATGACAGATGCTGCCGTCCTTGTTTTTTATGAGCCATCCCCTTTTGGCGCAGTCATTATACAGTCTGCTCCCTTTCACCAGATATGGGTTCAGATAAGCCAGAAACCGCACCCCCCTGCTCTCTAGCCTTTTGATTGCCTCGGGAAGGTGATGATAGAGCCTGTCGTCGTATTCATAGTTCCACCAGACCTGCTTGCCCATAACGGTGCGGTTTTCTCCGCACCAGTCCTGACTCCACACAGCGCTTATTTTTGCCCCGGCATCAAGCATAGTGAATGCTTTGGAGATCACCCTATCCGTTCCGCCCTGAACTGCGATTATCATGCCGTCCAGGCACCAGTCAGGCAGGTACATCCCCGGTGGATTCTTTTCAGCAAGAGCGCGCATCAGCGTTTCATAGTCACCCGCATGCAGCAGCATCAGCGAATGCGGACATTTGTCGAATTCGAGCCTGTAATTGTGTATGCCGAATTTGGATATACCGTCAGAAGCAGTATCGAAATAAAACAGCCGGCCCTTGTCCGTGACAAAAACAGGCATAGGAGAATAGCTCCCTATGCTTTCAGCCGTTTTTTCACGATAACGGTGATCCGGCAATATCACTTTCTCCATAAGCGTACGGGCAGTAATATGTTCGGAAACGAAATTCATTATCCGCTCTCCGCGTAGGTTCGTCTGGCGGTACTGCTCTCCTCCTCCGAAGACAGCTTCGTCTTCAATGGCAGGGATTCTGAACTCATAAGCCCAGCCTTCTTCGCCTTCAAAGAACAGTTCGCATCCGAGCCTGCACTCCCTGACTTCCATTCTGAGCGAGTGTCCGTCACCTGACATAACAAAGGTGCTGTCACCTGTCCTCTCGATGTCGTTGAGGCGGGCATGCTCCAGCTCAACAATCGTCTCCTTAACCGTTCCGCGTTTAGTACGGTATGTCTTCTCGTGCCGTATTGCAGAAACGAAAGGAGTGGACAGGAGTTCGAACCCGTCCACTGTCAATCTCAGTTTTTTCCCGTCATATTCGGTCTTAAGCATTCAGTGTTTCCTTACAGATCTGCGAGGTACCTTCCGAGCTCCTTACTGGAGTCCGCAACTACCTTCTCTTCGTCTATTCCGGTGATAGCTCCGTGCTCCACTGTTACCTCTCCGTCTATTACTGTGTAGTCTACCGCGCCTCTGACGCCTACAGTTCCGAGCACTGACTTAGGATCGTAGCATGCGCCTACGAGTTCGAGACGCTGTGAATCGATCATGAAGAAGTCTGCGCACTTGCCGACTTCGATTGAGCCGATCTCTTTATCTCTGCCGAGCAGTCTTGCTGATCCCATCGTAGCGACCTTGAGCATATCGTATCCTGTCGGAGCAAGTCTGCTGGAGTTGAGTCTGTGCAGGAGAAATCCGACGCGGAGCTCCTCGAGCATGTCTGAACCGTCATTCGAAGCAGATCCATCAACTCCCAGCCCCACAGGGATGCCCATCTCAAGCATCTCAGGGATGCGGGCAATTCCCGATGACAGCTTCATGTTGGATATCGGGCAGTGGCAGACGCCTGTGCCTGTATCCGCAAGAAGTTTTAGTTCTTCATCGTTAAAATGAATTCCGTGTGCATACCAGACATCATCTCCTATCCAGCCCACTCTCTCCATGTAAGCGAGCGGTCTTATGCCCTCACGCTCAAGCATGTAATTCTCTTCATCCTTAGTCTCGCATAGATGTGTATGCAGACGTACGCCCTTATCCCTCGCAAGTATCGCCGATTCACGGAGCAGATCCTCTGATACAGAGAACGGAGAGCACGGCGCAAGCGCTATGCGGCGTTTCGATCTGAAAGACCTGTCGTGATATTTGTCTATAAGATCAATGCTGTCCTTCATGATCTCATCCACGGTCTGAACTACGCTGTCAGGCGGGAGTCCTCCGTCCTTTACCGAAAGGTCCATTGAACCGCGTGAGAAGTGCATCCTTACGCCGAGCTTATCAGCAGCAGCTGCCTGTGCTCCGATAAGGTCTCCCGCACCTGCCGGGAAGACATAATGATGATCGAATACAGTTGTGCATCCATTCTTCATCAGTTCGCCCATTCCCGTCAGTGATGAGAGATATACGGTATCTTCATTGAGATTCTTCCAGATTTCGTAGAGCGTCTTGAGCCAGTCAAAGAGCTCCATATTCTGGACCTTCTCGAGGTTGCGCGAGAACACCTGATACAGGTGGTGATGAGCGTTTACCAGTCCCGGATAGCAGAGCATCCCGGTGCCGTCGATAACTTTATCTGCATCATGCTTCTCAGGTCCGATGTATTTGATCAGGCCGTCTTCGCAGAACAGATTGACGTTTTCATATACCGTATCCTTACCGTCGCAGGATACTATAGCTCGTATGTTGTTTACTGACAATGTACTCATTTTTTCAGGCTCCTTTCCTTAAAGATCTCAGCCCAATATACTCTCGTAGATTTGTTTGTCTCTGTTTCCGAATACGTTGAATATGACTTTTTTTATGCTGCTCTCATGATTGTCAAGCCAGTCTCTTACAGTCTTTACCGCGATCTGTGCAGCTTCTTCCGCAGGGAAGCAGAACACACCGGTCGAGATGCAGCAGAATGCTATACTCTCAAGAGTATTTTCCGCAGCAAGATCCAGGCATGACCGATAGCATGAACCGAGGAGTTCTCTGTGCTCATCTGTCAGTCCGATGTCGACGATCGGACCGACGGTATGCAGTACATACTTAGCCGGAAGACAGAATCCCGGCGTGATCTTTGCTGTGCCGGTCGGCTCGTCATGCCCCTGTCTGCGCATAATCTCCTGGCAGCTCCATCTGAGGTCGAGCCCGGCCGCTGAATGTATGCAGTTGTCTATGCAGTTATGAAGCGGTATGAAGCAGCCTAGCAGCGTGCAGTTGGCTGCATTGACTATCGCATCTGCCGCAAGCCTTGTTATATCTCCCTGCCACAGATAAAGTCTGCTGTCCAGTGCGCATGGTTCCAGCGAGTCTACGTTGACTATGCCCTTCAGAATAGCCTCGCGTCTAAGATATGCATCCTGTACCTCGCGGAACTCAGCTCCTATCGGCTTTGCATCCCTGACATTCATCAGAGCCCTGAGCAACTCCTTTTGCCTTGTTTCATCTTCCGGCACATGGACTTTGCGATAGACCGGATTCTCATTTTTCAGTTTTTCTATAAGCCACAGTCTTGCTTCAGTCTGATCCATTGTTCTTACTCCTCATCGTCAGCATGAGCACGGCAAACAGTATTACTATTATGACCGCAGAAGCGGACCATATCCCCTTGTCCGGCAGGAACGATTCCGTGCCGTCATTATTGACTATCACATCAGCGTTTCTCAGTACCCAGGCACCTATGGCAGGTCCTATGAGTCCCGGCACGAAGACCTGGCCGATTATACGTACGCCCTGGAACTGTCCTGCTCTTCCTTCAGGGATATTATCCCTTATCATGGCTCCGAAGATCGACATTCCCGCGAGATATCCGGTCATCGTGATCAGCGATCCGATGAACGCCTGAACAGCAGCATGAGCCTGTGTGAAATATAATATAGTATACCCTATAACGAGCATCGCCGTCACGGGCAGTATGCTCTTTGTGAAGCCTTTGCTGTCATAAAGTCTGCCGTAGAACACCGTTGCGGCTGCAGCCAGAATTATGGCCGGAGCGAATATCATGACATAGTTATCAAGTCCGAGAGTCTGCTCGTAATAAATGATCAGATATGGCATGAAAATCTGGATCGATATGCCGAATATGGCGAAGTTGATAAGCGTAAGATAGAGCCTTTTGTTCTCCTTTGCCACCGATGGTCTGAAGCTGTAGGCCAGCGTTTCGCCCATGCTCTCTTCAGATTTCCTCAGTCCCGGGTCATCTTCTATAAGGAACCATCCGAGTATGCCTATAAGCGTCGTAGCTATTCCTATGACATAGTAAATGGTGACCCATGCGGAATGCTCATCGAGGTTGAAACTCATGAAGCCTCCGAACACCACCAGGACAGCGACCAGAGGCATCATTGAGTTGACTCCCTCTATCTTTCCCCTGTTGGTGGAGTCTCCCCTGTCTGTCAGCCATGCGTTATATGCTGCGTCATTGGCCGTGGAGCCGAAATATGTCATCACACAGTCCATCACAATTGTGAGCATTATGCTGTGTATGTATGCAAATGCAATTATGCTGATGCCCCAGATCATATAGCCGATGCTCATGAAAGCCTTACGCTTTCCGACCTTATCGGAGACAGCACCCATGATTATGGTTGTAAGTGCTGCTGTGACGGCACTCGCCATGACCATTGCCGAAATGTCTGCCGCCGTTGCGTGGAACATCTTGTAGATGAACACGTTGAAGTACATGTTCTCAACTACCCATGCCACCTGACCCATAAGGCCGAAAACAAGCATGGATATCCAGAATTTCTTTCCGAGTTTAGTCTGCATCTCTGATCAACCTCTCATCTGTATCTTTTTTCGGCCTGACTGTTATCCATACTCCTATGAACACCAGCACTATACCGATCATCTGACGAACGCCTATCTGCTCGCCGAGCATAAGGAACGAGAACAGTGCCACGAATACCGGCTCAGACGCGTATATAAGCGTTGTATGCGACGTAGGGCTCAGCTTCTCCGCGGATGTCTGGAAGATGAATCCCAGAGCACCGCAGCCAAGCGCCAGATAAAGCAGCTGCCACCATCCGGCGGCGCTGACCGGCAGCCTGAAGCTGTCCTCAAGAGCAAAAGCGAATATGAATCCGAATACGGATACAAAAGCCAGCTGCAGCGTGCCCAGCACTATAGGGTCATGCTTATGCGCATAGCGCTCCGTGTACAGCATCTGAAAAGAGTAGAAAAATGCGCTCATTATGCAGATTAGATCTCCTTTGTTAAGCGACAGCCCTGCTGAAAGACACATTAACCCTACTCCTATGATGGTAATTACTATGCTCGCGATCTGCACCCTGCCAGGCACTATATGCTCCTGCACAAGTATGATGAGGGGCGTAAAAAATGCCACCAGGCTCATCATGAATCCCGCGTTTGAAGCTGTAGTATACTTGCAGCCGAGCACCATGCATAAATATGAAACAAATAAAAACGTCCCAAGCACTCCTGAGTGCAGGAACGTTTCTTTATCCAGTCTGCGGTATCTTTTATGAAATACGATAAGGCATGCCGTGAAGGCAATCAAAAATCTGAGAGCCACCATGTTGAACACCTCGAGCTCGGCGAGTATCTGCTTTGAGAATATCGTCATAGCTCCGAATATCATGGTGGCCGCAAGCATCATCAGATCACCGAGTGCGATATGTTTTCTGTCTGCGGCCATGCCTTATCTCTTTGTTTTGTTTTAAGCCCGGTTACCTCTTCACTTAGAAGTATACACCAGTTTCTCACCATCTGAATCGCAAATTAGTGACTGACCGTCAAGAATCGTGCCTCTTATCACACCTGTAGCGATCTCAGTCTCTACATGCTGCTGCAGATAGCGCTTTATCGGCCTTGCGCCGTAGTGAGGATCATAGGCTTCGTCAGCGATGAATTCCAGTGCCGCGTCAGTGACTCTGAGCTCGATGTCCCTGTCTTTAAGTCTCTCTGCGATATCTTTGAACGAGAGTTCAATGATGCCCTTGATCTGCTCCTTTGTGAGAGGGCTGAACAGTATGATGTCGTCTATACGGTTGAGAAACTCAGGTCTGAAGCCTGCCTTGAGCTGTGCCATTACGAGTTTCTCCACTTCAGGATCGATCGTGCCGTCATCCTTCATATTGTCGATGAGATCCGCGCTTCCGATATTCGAAGTCATGATGACTATCGTATTCTTGAAGTCGACCGTACGGCCCTGGTTGTCTGTCAGGCGTCCGTCATCGAGCAGCTGCAGCAGGATGTTGAACACATCCGGATGAGCCTTTTCGATCTCATCAAAGAGGATGACACTGTACGGTTTGCGGCGCACTGCTTCTGTCAGCTGACCGCCTTCGTCATATCCGACGTACCCCGGAGGCGCTCCTACCAGTCTCGATACGGAGTGCTTCTCCATGTACTCAGACATGTCTATTCTTATCATGTTGCGCTCACTGTCAAAGAGGGATTCAGAAAGTGCTTTGGCGAGCTCGGTCTTGCCGACACCGGTAGGTCCCAGGAAAATGAAGGATCCGATAGGTCTGTTCTCGTCCTTGAGGCCCGCTCTGGCGCGCAGAATCGCCTCTGAGACGGCTTTTACGCCCTCATCCTGACCGATGACCCTTTTGTGCAGAATATCCGGCAATCTGAGGAGTTTATCGCGTTCTGTCTCTACCAGCTTACTTACAGGGATACCTGTCCATCCGGAGATGACTTCCGCGATTTCTTCTTCGGTGACTTCCTCCTGGAGCAGTCTCTCCTCTTCTCTCTTATCAGCAGCGGCTTTCTTCTCCTCGAGCTGTCTTTCGAGATCAGGCAGTACGCCGTATTTCAGCTGGGCGCCTTTCTCGTAGTCGGCCTGCCTCTCGGCATCTTCGATCTCAAGTTTTACATCTTCTATCTGCTGCTTGAGGTTTTTTGCTTCGAGTATCTCAGCCTTCTCGTTCTCCCACTGGGCTCTCATACCGGCGCTCTTGTCTTTGAGCTCAGCCAGCTCCTTCTCGAGGATCTCGAGTCTGGCCTTCGAGCCCTTATCTTCTTCCTTGGAAAGTGCCTGCTTCTCGATCTCGAGCTGAGTGATCTTGCGGGATATCTGGTCCAGCTCCGAAGGCATGCTGTCTATCTCGGTACGTATGCGTGCCGCAGCCTCGTCCATCAGGTCGATTGCCTTATCAGGAAGGTATCTGTCGCTGATGTATCTGTCTGACAGTGTAGCGCACGCGATCAGCGCGCTGTCAGTGATCCTTACGCCGTGGTGGATCTCGAACTTCTCTTTGAGTCCGCGGAGAATGGAGATGGTGTCCTCAACGCTCGGCTGATCTACCAGCACCTTCTGGAACCTTCTCTCAAGAGCAGCATCCTTTTCGATGTATTTTCTGTATTCGTCAAGAGTTGTGGCACCGATGCAGTGGAGCTCTCCTCTTGCCAGCTTCGGCTTCAGGAGGTTGCCGGCATCCATGGAACCCTCGGTCCTTCCTGCTCCTACGATATTGTGGATCTCGTCGATGAACAGGATTATCCTGCCCTCGGATTTTTCGATCTCATTGAGAACGGCCTTTAGCCTCTCCTCGAACTCGCCTCTGTACTTAGCTCCGGCAATGAGAGCTCCCATGTCGAGAGCGTATACGGTCTTGTCCTTGAGTCCCTCAGGAACATCTCCTGCAAGTATTCTCTGCGCCAGGCCTTCAACTACGGCAGTCTTGCCGACACCAGGCTCACCTATGAGCACAGGATTATTCTTTGTACGTCTTGAAAGGATCTGCACCACGTGCCTTATTTCAGCATCCCTTCCGATCACCGGGTCGAGCTTGCCTGCTCTTGCCATCTCGACGAGGTCCCTGCCGTACTTAGCGAGTGCTTCGTAATTATCTTCCGGATTCTGGCTTGTGATCCTCTGATTTCCCCTCACCTTTGTGAGTGCTTCAAGGAACTTCTCCTTTGTGATGCCGTATCTGAGGAATATCCTCTCGCTCGGTGTTCCCTTTTCTGCGAGAAGCGCAAGATAAATGTGCTCCACGCTAACGTATTCATCCTTGAACTGATCCGCTACAGCCTCGGCATCCATGAAGATCTTGTTGAACCTGCGTGTGCCGTACATGCCGTCACCGCCGCCCGATACTTTAGGTATCTTGTCTACCTCGGCCTGAACGTCCTTTGTAACGGCAATAATGTTAACGCCCATCGACTGAAGTAGTTTAGGGATCAGCCCGTCCTGCTGTTTGAGCAGAGCAAGGTGTATGTGCTCACCGTCCACCATCTGGTTGCCCATGGCGACCGCGATGTTCTGGCAGTCAAGCACAGCCTGCTGAGCATTCTGAGTGTATTTTTCAATGTTCATATATGCATACCTCCTGTATGAAGATTTATTAGCATGATTTATTACCGGGTCCGGCAGTAATCGTTTTTTGTGTAAATAGCTGCCGACCCATTTTTTACAAAAGAACAATACCATAGTTTTCAACGTTTGTAAAGAAAAATTTAGCACTCACTTTAAAAGAGTGCTAATAATTTTCTGCTTTTCTTTCCTCCTTATTATTAGTGTCACATAGGCTGGCAGTTCATTTATTACAGTAGCTTCCTGATCAAAATCTCAACGAATACACCCTTTGAAAAATGAGATACTTGAACAACAGCATTACTTTATTCGATTTTGACAACATTTTCTTTTTGCCCTCATTCTACAAGCCAGAGAAACTTGTCAAAAGCAATAGCAACCTCATCTTTGACAAGTACATTAACAAAAAACATTGTCAAAACAGATTAATTACCTGAAAATGTTCAAGTTTTCATTGGAAAACAATTGAATATCATAGAAAAAACTTGTCATTTTCCTCTTTAAAGTTGATTTTGTACAATGTTTTAATCCAGGCTGTATATGTGACCATTTTGTTGCTCACACAGGTTTGCACCATATGCGATAGTTGACGTAAGGCAGGCATAACACGTGTAATTAAAAAGCGCAGAGGGCCTTTTTCGGCATTATCTGCGCTTATATTAATCGTCCGAGATTCATTATCTGATACTTACATCTGAGATTTACCGCCTGATTATCGGTTTTTTCTCCGGAGCTTTGATCTTTTTCTTTTTGCCGCCATTGAATCCTTCGCCGTTTTCTTCAGCAAGTTCTTTTAAAAGATCGACTATCTCACCGGCTCTCTCTTCCGCTGTCGGCTGGTTTTCTCCGTTCATTTCAGCTACATCTTTCAGCGCCTCAGCAATTTCTGCTTCTCTTGCTGCTCTTGCTTCAAGCTCTTTCTCATATTCCTCCTCGAACTTATCCGTGAGGTCTTCAATGGTGATGGTAGAGAGCGTTTCCTCATCCACTTCATCGAGAGCTGAAACTCTTGAGGCCTGATTAGCGATAATCTTCTCGAAAAGGTTACGCACCTCTCTTGCATTCGCGAAGTTTTCGCCCTTTGATTCCTCGAGTCTTATAATCTCCTCACGTACGGCTTTATCCGCCTCTTCGGTCAGTTTATACTGATACTTCTTGCACTGCAGTTCAAAAATCGCCTGCAGCTCATCGACCGTGTAGTCAGGGAACTCGAAGAACTTATTGAACCTGGATTTGAGTCCCGGATTGCTCTCAACGAATTCCTTCATGAGCTGTGTGTATCCGGCAACTATGACTATGAATTCGTCACGGTGGTCTTCCATAGCCTTAAGAATAGTATCGATCGCTTCCTGGCCGAAGTTCTCATCCTTCTGATTGAGCATGTAGGCTTCATCTATGAACAGGATTCCGCCCATGGCCTCCTGTATCTTTTTCTGCGTCTTGATCGCAGTCTGTCCTACGTAACCTGCAACCAGCCCGGAACGGTCGGTCTCGATCATCTGGCCGGTTGAAAGAATGCCGATTTCCTTATAAAGTTTGCCCAGTATCCTGGCAACAGTAGTCTTGCCCGTACCCGGATTGCCCGAGAAAACAAGGTGAAGCGACATAGGGACTGCCTTCATCCCCTTTTCTTCACGCATCTTCCTTACCTTGGCCAGTCCTATGAGTTCCTCAACATCGTGCTTGACCGTCTTCAGGCCGACGAGCTCATTCAGCTCCTCCATGCCCGACTTTTCAGGTTCTTTCGGCTTCTCAGGCTCATCGCCAGGGGTCTTTGTCGCAACTGCCACCGGCTTTCTTTCAGTCTCCTGCTCAGTCTCCACTTCAGTCTCTATACTGAGCTGGGCTTTGCCCTCGTTTGAAAGCTGATTGATTTTGTCTCTGACATTCTGTTCCTTTCTCTTTACAAAAGTATCATAGTTGTCAGACGGGCCATAGAAATCGTTGTATATATCTTTGAATCCATCAAGTGCCATTATACTTACCTCTTACAGTTTCGCATTAGCGAGAATATTTGTATCAAATGTGAATGTCAGTGACTCTTCTACGCGGGTCCTCTTCAGCGCCAGCTGTATCATGCGGTCGAGAAGCTCCTTGTAAGGGACGCCCACAGGCTCCCACAGATAGAACGAGAGCGAGCCCGGTATCGGGTTGATCTCGTTGAAGTAGAGCTTGTCTTCCTCTTCATCGATCATGAAATCGATGCGCGACACTCCGCAGCAACCCAGAGCCCTGAATGACTTTACGGCGAGCTCGCGTATCTCCTCGCGTTTCTCCGGGCTGAGCTCAGCCGGGATCTTTCTCGAAAGGTTAGCCATACCTGCTCCTTTTGAGCCGCTGCCGCCCTTTGATCCGCCCTTTTTGCCGCCGCTGTTAACGTATTTATCCTCGTAGCTGAGGATCTCGCCGGAAGTCAGCGGTTCTTCGCACTCAGAAGCAAAAGCTTCGTTTTCGTCGCCCAGCACCGAGCAGTTGATCTCTCTTAACTTAGATATCGCATGCTCTGCCATCACGCGGGCTGCGTATCTGAAGGCATCATCTATGGCATCAATGAGCTCATCCCTGCTCTTCGCAACGCCTATTCCGACACTGGAGCCTAGATTCACCGGCTTTATGATGACCGGATAACCGAAAGACTTCTCTATATCGTCAGCTATCTTCTCCGGATACTCGTAGTCAGACATCGTGTAGACCTTAGCGTCAAGAACAGGCACGCCTGCTTCCTTGAGCACCGCCTTGGTGATGAACTTGTCCATGCTTATAGCGGACGATGTGACATCAGGCCCTACGAACGGGACGCCTACCGTCTTCAGATAGCCCTGAAGAGCTCCGTCCTCAACGTTGGTGCCGTGAACTACCGGGAAGGCAATATCAATGGCGACAGGCTTCTGTCCGCCGAACATCTTCGCAGGGTAAGGTACAAGCTGTACCCTGCCACCGTCATTCACCATGATCACCCTCTGCGAGTGCTTCAGAAGCGCCGGGATATCACGGTACGACTCGATTTTGCCGATATCCGGTCCGGTATACATGTCGTTTTCCTTTGTCATATAAACCGGTATTACTTCATATTTGTCGGTATCCATGCTTTTGAGTGCCTGGATGCCGGATATTACAGACACTTCGTGTTCGACAGTCTTGCCGCCGAACATCAATGCGACTTTCGTTTTCATCGTAATCTCCTGTTTAAAGCTGCACCGGCTTATACATACCGCCAGGCCAGCTCTCGCATCTATCGAATGAGCTTCCCCGAGTTACCCGGCTGGCATGTATAAGCCGGTGCAACTCTATCAGTAATTATCAGGAAGATCATTCTCTAACAGAATGTATTTATGCTTATCAGTCTTAACTGCATATGCGCGGCTGATAGCATCTTCCACTTTATCGAATACTTCGATATGCTTCTCCGGGAAGCCTTTGCTGAGTATTCCCTCTTTAATTGGTTCGGTATGCTTTCTGCCGACCAGGAATATCCTGTCGCAGCAGTCTGCCGCGTATGTACCGAACTTTCTGTTGTATTCCGCCTCGTCTTCGCCGAGCTCAACCATGCCCGGTGTAATGAGTATCCTCATGCCATCCATTATCGCAAGCGTTTCTACCGCTGCTTTTGATCCGATCGGGTTCGAATTGAACGCATCGTCGATGATCGTAACATCACCGTGATTTTTCATCTCCATGCGGTGTGGTACGCTCTGTATCCTTCTGACAGGTATACGGAGTTCCGAAAGAGGAATATCAAACTCATGGGCAACGGCAATCGCGCCCATAACATTTATGACATTATGCATGCCGACGAGCTTCATCGAGAAGCGCTCCGACTCTCCGTCAGGAGCATTCACTGTAAAATCAGTACCATGGTTTGTAATGACTATATCCGATGCGTAGTACCCGCTGCCGGTCTTCTGAGAATGATACATGACAGGATTATCGTAGAGCGGTCTGCTGCCCTTCCTTCGCTCCAGCTCTTCTGCAATATATTCGTTGTCACCGTTCAGGAAGAGTATGCCTCCGTCAGGGACAGCATCGGCAAGCTCGAACTTCGTCTTCTGTATGTTCTCCATACTTTCGAAGGTATCGAGGTGCTGAGGTCCTATCGAAGTTATAAGACCGTGGTGCGGGTGTACAAGATCGCAGTCTTCCTTGATCTCTCCCACATACCTGGCCCCCATCTCGCACACGAATATCTCGTGCGTCGGCTTAAGGAACTTTCTGATGGTGATAACGATGCCCATCGGAGTATTGTAGCTCTCCGGTGTAACAAGCACTCTGTATCTCTGCCTCAGCAGTGTCTCAAGGTAGAACTTAACGCTCGTCTTGCCATAACTTCCGGTAACGCCTATGATGGTGAGATCCGGATTCTCCTTCAGGATGCGCTTCGCGTCGTTTATATAATGGTTGTTCACGCCTTTTTCTATAGGGCGGTTTACCTTGTTGGCGACCATGATCATGACCTTCTGAAGTCCGGTAAGCAAAAGAAGGAACGCTCCCAGAGGGAATGTTTTCATAGCTTCGGCATCAAGCAGGCCCATTATCGCAATAAAGGCTACAGGTATAACGAAAAGCAGTACGCATAGTACTATGTCGGAAGCAACCATCCGTTTGACCCTCGGAGTGAACTTCAGAGGTTTCTTGGAGTTCATCTCCTTCATGAGTCTGTATACCAGTATGATCACTATGAAGGTCAGCCAGATCAGGATGTCTCCAGCGAGCCCAAGCCACGGAGCTGATATGAATGCTCTACCGGCAAGACGGATAAAGCCGAGAATGACCGCAAAATTCAGTATCCATTGAAGATGGCTGTTCCTGCGCAGCCATTCCCTCTGCTCATTGTTCATGTATGTATTGAGCTGGAACATGTGCATGTTGTATCTGAGCACCAGCCAGAAAGCCGGTATACCAAGCAGAAGTGAAATCAGATCGCGTATGATCATGCCGCACCTCCGATCCCCAGAAATGCCCTCAGGATATTCCTGAATTCAACAGGCTTGTAAAGGAACGAGTAGTGATCTGTACCTTCCAGTACAACAAGAGCCGCATTCGGCATCTTCTCTTCCATCTTGTGAGCGTCGCTGATAGGCGTATCGAGGTCAAGGTCGCCCCAGACGAGCAGTACTTCCTGCTTCACCGAAGGCATCAGATGCTGCAGGTCTTCGTTGACAGCCAGCACAAGGCACCTCTTCATTATCGGGCTTGCGTTCCTGTAGTCTTCTGAGCCCTGCTTGCTCATCCAGTAGTCAATGACTTCAGGGAACATAGCGTGTACCGGCTTACTCATGAGGAAGGTCCTCTTTATCTTATACAGCTTCACCTTGAGCTTCTGCGAGGTGCTGCGCTCAGGCATCACGCCGGCGCTGTCTACAAGTACGATTTTTTCGATCGTAAACGGCAGACTCTCTCTCGCAGCGAGCTTTATGATGACGCGTCCGCCATAAGAGTGGCCGAGAAGCGTTGCTTTCTTTATACCGAGCTCATCCATGAAACTGCAGAAGAAGTCCGCATATGCATCGACATTCCATGGTTCTTCAGGTTCATCACTTGCACCGAATCCCGGAAGGTCAAACTGCACAACACGAAATACATCATTTACTGCAGCAGCTACCGAATCGTATATCTCCATCCCGGTGCCCCAGCCCTGAAGCACCACAAGAACAGGAGCATCCTTGCCCCCGTCCGGACCGCTTATCTTATAGTTTATGTTTAATCCGCCGATAGTTATATTCATCCGTTGTTTGCTTTATCATTGTTCGCGGAATGTGATTCCGTCATCTGTCATCTCATCGATGATGGCGAGAGACTCGATCCTGTAGCCCTGAGCTCTCAGCCTGTCTCCGCCCATCTGGAAGCCTTTCTCGATCGCTGCAACGCATCCTACAAGAGCTGCTCCTGACTGATTGACTATATCGATGAGTCCTGTAAGGGCACTTCCGTGTGCCAGGAAATCATCAACTACAAGGACGCGGTCATCCGGCGTAAGGTATTCCTTTGCAACCACGACGTTGTTTGTAACTCCATGTGTAAATGACTTGACAGGGGTTGCATAGACATCGCCTGAAACGTTCGAAGACTTGTTCTTTTTAGCGTATACTACCTTTACCTTCATTGCGAATCCTGCAGATATGGCAATTGGGATACCCGATGATTCGATGGTAAGGATCTTAGTGATATCTTCGCCCTCATAAAGACGTGCGATCTCATCTCCGATCTCTTTCATGAATTTTGTATCTACCTGCTGATTAAGGAAGCTTCCGACCTTGAGCACTCCGCCCGGCAGTACCTTTCCCTCTTTCAGGATCATTTCTTCCATTTTTTTCATAGCTTTTCCCTCTCTCTAAAAGCACAATCCGCAAAGCTGCCCATACATAGTGAGAATATCATAAATAAGACTGTTTAACAACAAAAGCCCCGCACCAATACTATGGTACGGGGCTTCAATAAGCTGACCTTATAGCGGCATACGCAGCAAATGTCCCGAACGGAGCGTGTCAGCGACGGGAGGGAATTTGCGACGAGATGTGCCGCAGCAATCGTGTCTGCTGATTACTTGATGTCGTTGTTTGTTTTGCCCTGACGGAACTGGCTTACATCGCCTGTCTTCTCCTGGTCAGGATACAGAGGAATAGCTGCTGCGTAGAGGGCTGCACATGTTACGAGGTCCTTCTTCCATGTGATCTCGTTAGGTGCATGTGCCTGGCTCTCTGCTCCAGGTCCGAATCCTACGCAAGGGATTCCATAACGTCCCTGGATGGAAACGCCGTTTGTGGAGAATGTCCACTTGTCGCAGAGCGGACGTCCGTCTCTGAGATGCATAGCACTTGGTGAGCCGATTCTCTTATCTCCGAAGAGAGCCTTGTGAGCCTCTACAAGAGCCTTTACGTGAGCCGAGCTCTCCTTGTTGATCCATGTCGGGAAGTAGCACTCTGTCTCATAAACTTCGCCTGTCCAGGACGGACGGTCATACATATACATCGAGACCTTTACGTCATCGCCGTACTTCTGTACGCTTGGGAGCTGTCTGATCTCTTCGAGGCAGCTGTCCCAGGTTTCACCTGCAGTCATACGTCTGTCGATCGAGATAGCGCAGGAGTCTGCTACAGCGCAGCGGCTCGGTGATGTGTAGAAGATCTGGGATACAGTGCATGTGCCGCGTCCGAGGAATCTTGCATCCTCATAGTGATCCGGATTGAACTTAGGATCGAGCATCTTTGCCAGTCCGCGGATCGAAGTGCTCTCTGTGCAGTCGTTGTTGTTGAGAGCTCTTACGTCGCTGATGATGTCAGCCATCTTGTAAACAGCGTTGTCGCCTCTCTCAGGAGCACTGCCGTGGCAGGAGATGCCCTTAACATCTACCCTGATCTCCATACGGCCTCTGTGTCCTCTGTAGATGCCGCCGTCTGTAGGCTCTGTGGAGATTACGAAATCGATCTTGCTTCTTGCATCTTCAGGGCCATCAAAGTACTTGTTTACAATATACTGCCAGCACATTCCGTCGCAGTCCTCTTCCATTACGGAACCAACTACCATGATCTTGTAGCCCTCAGGAATGAGTCCGAGATCCTTCATGATCTTTGTGCCGTATACAGCTGAAGCCATTCCGCCCTCCTGGTCGGAACCGCCGCGTCCGTAGATGATATCATCGGTCTCATAGCCCTTGTAAGGATCGTCTGTCCAGTTGTTGATGTTTCCGATACCTACTGTATCGATGTGGGAGTCGATAGCGATGATCTTGTCTCCGTCTCCCATCCAGCCAATGACGTTGCCGAGCCCATCGACTTCGACCTTGTCATAGCCAAGTTTTTCCATCTCAGCTTTGATGCAGGCTACTACTTCTTTTTCTTCAGCGCTTTCGCTCGGATGCGAGATCATGTCTCTAAGGAATCTGCTGATCTCCGGTCCGTAAGTCTCAGCGGCTTTCTTTATAGCTTCATAATCCGGAATCATTGTTATCTACCTCCGTGTCTTTAATGAATTATTTTTATTGTGTAAAAATTTTTTTGTTGCTAAAATAATTATTAGTATTAGTCAATGCGTCATACGAAAGAGGGAGCATCATATGAAGCCTGATAAACGATTTGAGTTTGCCGCTCATGTAGCCAAAGGTCTTGCAGGCCAGTTCGGCCGCAACTGTGAAGTTGTTATACATGACCTCAGAGGCGATAACCATGAGCATACCATCGTAGCGATCGAGAACGGTCATGTTACCGGCAGGTCCATAGGTGACGGTCCGTCGCACATAGTGCTGGAGTCGCTCAGGGAAAACCCTGAAATGATCGAGGATCGTATCTCTTATCTCACAAAGACATCTGACGGAAGAGTCCTTAAGTCCACTACCCTCTTCATACGTGATGATGACGGGAAAGTGATCGGACTCATGGGCATCAACTACGATATCAGCATGTTCGTAGCTGTTGATGACGCCATACGCGCCTTTACCGGACAGGATCATCACGATCAGGAGCCTGAATCGATATCCGGAAACGTTTCCGATCTGCTCGACGAGCTGCTCGACCACAGTGTGAAACTTGTGGGCAAGCCTACAGCTCTGATGAGCAAGGATGAGAAGATACGTGCCATAAGGTTCCTCGATGAACGCGGAGCCTTCCTCGTAACCAAGTCAGGACCTAAAGTCTGCCAGTACTTCGGTATCTCGACATACACACTTTACAGTTACCTCGACGAGATCAGATCGACTGCCGAGTGAAACTGAGTGAAGCTGCGCGCCTCAGATGAGGCGCGCTTTTTATTATGCGTGGATGCGTGTTCCGGTCTTTCCGTTGATGCCATCCTTTGCTTTCTCAAGCAGAGTGATAAGAGCTACCCTTCCCGGCTTTGACTCAGCAAACTTCACTGCAGCCTCGACCTTCGGAAGCATCGAGCCAGGCGCAAACTGTCCTTCAGCGATATACTTCTTAGCTTCTTCTACGGTGATGTCACCGAGCTTCTTTTCATCCGGCTTCTTGTAATTTATCATTGCGTTCTCAACAGCGGTGAGCACGATCAGGAAGTCAGCGTCCAGCTCTTCTGCGAGAAGCTCCGATGCGCGGTCCTTGTCAATAACGGCAGGTGAACCCTTTAGGTGGTTGTTCTCTGCCTTAGTCACAGGGATTCCGCCGCCGCCAACAGCTATCACGATATGTCCGGCGTCAGCAAGTGTTCTGATCGTATCGATCTCAATTATAGCCTTTGGTTCCGGACTGGCTACAACTCTTCTGTAGCCTCTGCCGGCGTCTTCGATGAAGACGTGGTTTCTCAGTGCCTTCTTGGCCTCAGCTTCCTCTTTTGTAAGGAACGGCCCGATAGGCTTCGTAGGATTCTGGAATGCAGGGTCGTCAGGATCTACCAGCACCTGTGTGAGGACACTTGTAACATCCTTTTTGATGCCCCTGTCAAGGAGTTCCTCCCTGAGTTTATTCTGGATATCATATCCGATATAGCCCTGGCTCATGGCTGTGCAAACGGACAGAGGAAAATGCGGGTGCTTTTCAGGATACTCCCTTGAAAGAAGTGTCATCGCATCCTGAATTACTCCGACCTGCGGTCCGTTTCCATGGGTAACTACTACTTCATACCCTTCCTCAATGAGATCCGCAATAGGCTTTACTGCATCAGTTACGGATTTCATCTGCTCTACCAGATTGCTGCCCAGGGCGTTGCCGCCGAGCGCGACTACGATTTTCTTCTTTTTCATTTGAGTAGCACCTTCTTTTCAGAATGATTTTCTTGGATTTGCTTCCTCATCGAGCTTCTTCAGTGCAGCAACAGGGTCCTTGACCTTAGCAAGGAAAATCATGGCTGCAATGATGTAAGGCTTGTTTGATGCCTCCTTGTACAGCGAGTCACGTGCGTGATCAAATACCTTTGCGGTTACTTCGCCGTGCTCACAGGAGATGCCCTGGATGTCAGCAGGAAGCGGATGCATATACAGAGTATCAAGACCGTTCTTTGTCAGTTTCATCATTTCGTCATCAACGAGCCAGTCCTGATGTGTCGCGTTCTGAGCGAGCAGTTCCTTTTCGAGTTTATCGATACCGTCAAAGTCGCCCTTGCCATAAAGGTCTGTACGCACTTCCATTGCCGCGAAAGGAGCCCAGCTCTTAGGATATACGACATCTGCATCCTTGAAGGCTTCCTTCATATCGTTTGTGATACTGAACTTTCCGCCGGATTCGGCAGCGTTCTTCTTTGCAACCTCGACTACGTCGCTCATTACCTCATATCCTTCCGGATGAGCAAGCACTACGTCCATACCGAAGCGGGTCAGGAGTCCGATGATTCCCTGAGGAACTGAAAGAGGCTTGCCGTATGATGGGGAATAAGCCCAGCTCATCGCAATCTTCTTGCCCTTGAGGTTCTCTACGCCGCCCATCTCATGGATGATGTGCAGGCAGTCGGCCATCGACTGTGTCGGGTGGTCGATGTCGCACTGCAGGTTCACGAGAGTCGGCTTCTGCTCGAGTTCGCCATCCTCGTGTGCCTGTGTGACCGAGTCCATGAACTCGTGCATGTAAGCATTGCCTTTGCCGATGTACATATCATCACGAATGCCGATGACGTCTGCCATGAACGAGATCATGGTAGCTGTTTCACGTACGGTCTCTCCATGAGCGATCTGCGACTTCTTTTCGTCAAGATCTGCTACTTCCAGTCCGAGCAGGTTGCAGGCGCTGGCAAATGAAAAACGTGTCCTTGTTGAATTGTCACGGAAGATCGAGATTCCAAGTCCCGAGTCGAAGATCTTTGTGGATTTGTTGCGCTCCCTCAGATCTCTCAGCGCATCCGCTACAGCGAATACAGCCGCGATCTCATCATCTGTCTTCTCCCATGTCAGAAAGAAATCGTTCTCATACATGTCTGCGATATTAAGCTTCGCGAGCTTTTCTGCCAGTTCTTTTGTCTTTGACATAGTTTCTCTCCTTGTATTTCTCTGTTATCTTCCTTAAAAATATTTTGCTTGCCTTAATTAAATTTATTATATACCTGTCACCAGGTAATTCAACAGATTTCGATATAAATTCTAAAACAATTTTAGATTTTATCTTATGCAGTTTCTCTATTCTGCAAGTATGCTGTTTCCGCGCTTAAGATACTTTCCGTCACCGCGCTTTCCGAGGAATTCTCCCTCATTTACGATTTCCTCGCCTCTTAGGAATACCTTGTCTATGCAGCCCTCGAGTTCCATGCCTTCGTAGCAGGAATAATCTGAAGCGCCTTTGATATAACCAGTATCAATCTTAGTCTTCTTTTCCGGATCGATAATGACTATGTCAGCATCGGTACCCGGTTCAAGGCTGCCTTTCTGCGGATACATGCCGAACATGCGGCACGGGTTCGATGAACTGTACTTAACCACCTGAGGAAGGCTTAAGCGACCCTTCATGAAACCTTCCGAGAAGAGCAGCATGAGCCTCTCCTGTACTCCCGGAGCTCCGTTCGGGCACTTGGTGAAATCATCCTTTCCGTACTGTTTTTCAGCTTTCCCTGCCTTGTAATGGAACGGACAGTGGTCGGTCGCAACGGTATCGATAGTACCGTCCGAGAGTGCCTGCCACAGCTCCTCTCTGTCCTGATCCTTGCGGAGAGGCGGTGACATGATCGCCTTTAGTCCCTCCTTAGGATCCTCATACTCTTTATCAGTAAGAATAAGATACTGTATGCATGTCTCTACGCCCAGATTAGGTCTGTGCTCAGCTCTCGCTTTCTGCACTTCGTGAAGTCCCTCGGCACTCGAGAGATGAACGATATATAGCGGCGCGTCCCCTGCCATCGCAGCAAGATGTATCATTCTGTTGACGGCTTCAGCTTCGCACCTTGCAGGTCTGCTGAGAGGATGGTACTTTGCTTCAGTCTTGCCCTCCTGGACAAATTCTTTTCTCAGCTGTGTTATGACACCATGGTTTTCACAGTGGACAGTTATGACGATCCCCGCCTCCTTCGCAGCTCTCAGCACCCGGAAGATCTCATCATCATGCAGCCTGTAATCGTAGGTCATGTAGACCTTGAAACTTGTGATGCCTTCCTCTTCCTTTATCTCCTTCATCTCTTCCAGAGTCGCGCCGTGCAGGTGCTGAAAAACACCATGGAAACCGTAGTCCACGACTGCATTGCCATCCGCCAGACGGTGATACTCATTCACCTGATGCCAGAGGCTGCAGTCTTTAGGGCCGAAGGCCATGTGATCCACTATGGTAGTAGTGCCTCCGCACGCTGCAGCGACCGTACCATCATAGAAATCGTCTATGGCCCTTGCAAATCCAACGTCGAGATCCATATGCGTATGCACGTCTACTGCTCCCGGGATCACATATTTACCGGAAGCATCGATCACTTCGGCACCGTCAGCATTTATGCATTCTCCGATTTCAATAATCTTTTCTCCGTCAATCAGAATGTCGCCATTGAAAACTTCGGTATCAGTAGCGATCCTTCCGTTTTTAATGAGTTTCATACTGTTCCTCCTGTCAATGAAGGACTATTTCTTCTCAGATTTTGTGTAATACGTGTTTTCGAGCGGAAGCTTCGTTCTGAGGACTCCGTCTCTTGCGTAATATGCGCCGGCGATCGCAGGTGCTGCAGGTATAGATGTGATCTCGCCTACTCCCTTAGCGCCGTATGATGCTTCCAGAAGCTCATCCTTTTCTACGTGTATCGCATGGAGTTCCGGAATATCAGTCGAACGCAGCAGACCGAGAGTTCCGTACTTAGCAGTAGGCACGCAATCCTTGAGAGGCCAGCTCTCAGTAAGCGCATATCCCATACTCATCAGTACTCCGCCCTCTATCTGACCTGACATTGACAGCGGGTTCACTACCTTACCGGCATCAAACGCCGCATATATGTCGGTGACCCTTCCTTCTGCGTCAAGCACAGCCACGTTTGTAGCAAAACCGTATGCGATATGACTCTTAGGATGAGGCTTGTCTGAACCCAGCTTGTCTGTAGGCTCAAAGTACTCATAGAAGAACTTTCTGCCTTCCAGTTTATCCAGAGTATCCTCAGTGACGCACTCTTCATCCATTGCTTTCCTGAGCTTCAGCGCGGCACCTCTTACTGCCTCGCCCGTTACCAGCGTTTGCCTGGATCCTGATGTGGTTCCTGAATTAGGCGCGTTTTCCGTGTTGCTGTTACCGATCCAGATCTTTGTTATAGGCAGATCCGTTGCCTGAGCAACATCCTGAAGGAATACAGTCTGGCAACCCTGGCCTATATCTGAGGCAGCAGTGAATACCCATACCAGACCGTCTTTTATCCTTAGTTCTGCCCTGCCTTTATCCGGAAGTCCTACTCCGACACCTGCGTTCTTCATTGCGCAGGCTATGCCTACCCTGTCTTCCGGCGCATCGTCAAAGTATGGCTTCACAGCTACCAGAGTTTCCTTCAGCGCAGTTGATACATCCGCGATCTGTCCGTTCGGGAGCTCAAGCCCAGGCTCGATCGCGTTGCGGTATCTTATCTCCCATGGACTGATCCCGACCTTCTTTGCCAGCACGTTCAGGAGTGATTCAAGAGCGAACTGGCTCTGGCATACGCCAAATCCTCTGAATGCTCCAGCAGGAGGATTGTTGGTATAATAACCGAATCCTCTGATGTCAGTGTTGTGATAATTGTATGGGCCAACACTGTGCGTGCATGCCCTCTCAAGAACAGGTCCGCACAGGCTTGCGTAAGCGCCCGTATCGAAATTGATCTCACAGTCGAGGCCCGTCAGTATGCCGTTCTCATCGCAGCCAACAGTGAAAGTCCCTTCCATGTAGTGCCTCTTAGGATGTACCCTGAGGGATTCCGCACGGCTGAACTTCATCTTCACCGGCCTGTTGTACTTAAGTGCTGCCAGAGCAGTCAGGTGCTGCGTCGTAACGTCTTCCTTGCCGCCAAATCCTCCGCCGATGAGCTGGTTCTCTACCACGATGCGTTCCTGGCAATCCTCCCAGCCAAGCATGATAGCCACCTCGTGTCTGGTGTCATAAGCTCCCTGGTCTGTCGAGAGTATCTTGACTCCGTCCCTGTACGGGAACGACACGGCACATTCCGGTTCAAGGAAGGCATGCTCCGTGAACGGAGTTGTGAACGATGCCGTTGCAGTATATGCCGACTCCGCAAGTGCTTTCGCTGCGTCACCGCGCGTGACGTGTCTCGTCTGACAGAGATTCCCGCCTGAATGGATCTTCGGCGCCCCTTCAGCTCTGGCCTCGGAGATACTCCTTACCGGCTCAAGCACTTCGTATTCTACCTTTACCGCCTTTTTGGCCTGCTCAAGTATGTAAGGTGATTCAGCAACTACGACGCATATGGTGTCCCCCACCATCCTTGTCGTATCGCCCTCAGCTATCATAACGTCCCAGTCCTGCTGTATATGGCCCACTTTGTTGTTCGGCACGTCAGCTGCTGTCAGGACTCCGAGAACTCCCGGCAATGACTCGGCTTTTTCCTTTATTATTTTCTTTACTATCGCTCTTGGATACTGTGAGCGTACAGCCGATGCATATGCCATAGGAGGCATGTCAGGATCGACTGCGACACAGATATTAACAAGAGGCTCGTCTTTCATGTAGATAGTCTTACCCGGTTTGATAAGGCCCTTTGCAGCGGCATCCGCGTATTCTTTTTCGCTCCAGCCGGTCTGTTCCATTATCAGATCAGGTCTGTCCACAGGTACGAAGTATTCAGGTCCGATATCGTCCGGATATTTCCCGTAACCCAGCACCTTTTTCCTGACATCGATACGGAACACGTTCTGTCCCATGCCGTACTGTGAGCTGTTGCCCCTGTTTTCGTAGTGTGCGATTCCCGAAGCACGTTCAGGATCGTAACTGGAGCCTACAACCGAGATGAATTCATTCTGCTCAGGCATCATCTTGCCCGTAAACTGGCTTATCTGCCTGACCTCTTCTTCGCCGCGCAGAATTGACGCAGCTCTCTTTATGCCGTTAATGATTTTCTTGTAACCGGTGCAGCGGCATATATTACCCCTGATGGCTTTCTTTATTTCATCCTCCGTAGGATCCGGATTGCGGTCAATAAGAGCCTTACCGGCCATTACCATGCCCGGTATGCAGAAACCGCACTGTACCGATCCTGCTGTTCCGAAAGCATAGACAAATGCTTCCTTTTCCCGCAGGCTGAGGCCTTCTACTGTGATGATGTTTTTGCCCGCTGCCCTGTCTGTGGTGAGGACGCAGGCTTTTACGGCATGGCCATCCACAACTATGGTACATGTGCCGCATGCGCCTTCCGAGCATCCGTCCTTTACCGAGTACAGCTTGAGGTCATCCCTGAGATACCTGAGCAGAGGCTTCTTTTCGTCAGTAGTTCTTTCTATTCCGTTTACTGTGAATGTGTAAGAAATGTTACTCACCTCCTCTGTCAGATCAGTCAGCGGTCATAATACCGTTGGAATCCCTGATGACTCCGCGAGGACACTTGACTGCGCACATGCCGCAGCAAATGCAGGCCGCAGGGTCTATCACAGGCTTTCCTTCAGCAACAGTGATCGCGCCGGCAGGGCATTCCCTTTCGCATATGCGGCATGCGATGCACGAATTATCGCATGCCTCGCGTGCGGCTTTTCCGAGGTCACGGTTACTGCATTTCGGCTGTATGTTTCTGTCCGGTAATATGATCTCAATGAGGTTCTGCGGGCAGACGCGCATGCAGAGCCCGCAGCCGACACATTTATCGCTGTCAACTGCAGGAGGGCCTCCGGATCCGACCTTGATGGCCGCAAGATGGCATGCAGCTTCGCACGAACCGCCTCCGAGGCATCCGTATCTGCACTTGCTGATACCGTCGGGATATAACTTAAGTATCGCGCTGCAGTCTCTAGGGAGTGACGCTCTGTCTATCCCATCGAGCAGCGGACTTCCTCCCCTGCAGCGGACATATGCTTTTTTCCTGATCCTCTTAGCCATTTTTCATCTCCATTCAAAGCCGGTCCCCGGCATACGACAGAATAGCTTCAAGTACTCCGCCGCCGATGGACGCAGCCTTGTCAGATACTGTCATGTGATCTACCGTGGCGCCTCTCGGATCGACATCTCCTGACTTCATTCCCTTTGTGACAGGAACACCATCCTGAAGCAGCCCCCTGACTTTTCCATCAGTCAGTGCGTATACAGGCACCCCGTCAACGTTTCCAACACGGTCGCCTTCTTTGACAAGGTCGCCGATCTCCTTTTCAGGATGGAATATCCCGTCAGCAGGTGCTTTGATCAGCCTTCTTATGGTCTGGCCTCCAACGTTTCCCGGTACGCCGGTATTCGGGATGGCAGAACCTTTTTTGATGACTCTTCCCAGAGTGTGACCGCGTTTTGTTTCGATTACTGCATGGCAGTCCTTGCCAGCAGTAAAGCCCGGGCCAACCCCAATAACCATTTTTGCGTCATCTTTTGTTGTTCCCGTATTTATTTTGGCGAGGATCGCGTCTACAACGACCTCCGGTTTCATGATCTTTACGATCTCAGCTTCCGGATCTGCCAGTACAGGAATAACTCCCCTTGCCAGACAATCCTTCACCTCGTCTGTATTTTCGGCTCTTTCTGCCTTAACATCTTCAACTTCAGTACTGCCAAGACGGATGGCTTCCGAGAAAGCCACCGTCCTGCGTACCGCCAGAGGCACCGGCAGATCTGTCATGACCACATCGATTTTCGAATGATGCAGTCTCAGCGCTATACCGCTGGCGAGATCGCCGGCGCCTTTAATTACAACCAACATTAATTAAAACCTTTATCCTTTATGCCAATAAATATGCGTAGTTTTCTTTTACCGCCCTGATGAATGCAGCTATGCCTTCAGGCAGAGCGCACTTCGGATCTGCCATGTCGTAATCTGCAGCATTTCCGAACAGTCTTACGCGTACCTTCTCGCCTTCGAGCGGCAGGAAGCCGTTGTTCTCGCTGTCTGCGAAGTCCTCCTCGCTCCAGAACAGAGTGAATTTGTCCTTGTATGGACGTCCGCTGTACGGACAGAATATAGCGCAGTTGCCGCACTCGTTGCACATTCCGTCGACGTGCAGGATCTGCGGTTTTTCGAAGAACGGAACATCGATGACGACATTCGCTCTGTTCGGGCATACATCTGCGCATACCTCGCATACAGTCGAGCATCCGAGGCATCTGTTATCCGGCTTGTCTGCAGGAGGATCAGCGAGGTCGCCCTTACGTGCGAGCAGCTTCTCCATGTCACCCTTTGCATCCAGGTCAGCATACTTGCTGAAGTCAGCTCCGATGATAGCCGTAGCAATGGTCTGTGCATCAGCGATAGCCTTTACTACTGTAGCCGGGCCTCTTCTGCAGTCTCCTGCTGCGTAGAGTCCAGGTACTGTTGTCATGAGATTTTCATCAACAACAGGTTTTCCCTTGCTGTCTATCTCTGCACCTGCAGCTTCGTACAGGCCGGTCTTTATTCTCTCACCTACAGCGCAGATAACTGCTGTTGCAGGTACCTCACAGAATTCTCCTGTGCCCACAGGTGAACGTCTGCCGCTTGCATCAGGCTCTCCGAGCACGTTCTTCTCGCACTTCAGAACGCCGTTCTCTACGCCTTCCGGTGCGAGGAGTTCCATGAACTCTACTCCGTCCTCGATTGCCATTACCAGCTCTTCTTCGTCAGCAGGCATGTTTCTTCTGTCTCTTCTGTAAACGAGGCGTACATGCTCTACTCCCGGCTGTATCTTTGCAGCTCTTGCAACGTCCATTGCTGTATTGCCGCCGCCGATAACGACTACGTCAGTGCCGAGATCGATCGATCCAGGTGCAGCCTTTACTTTCTCGAGGAACTCGAGAGCATCATACTCATCGCCGTACTTCAGAGCCTTGCGGCCGTGTGCCCATGCTCCGATCGCAACGATGATGTCCGTGAATCCCTCATCCTTAAGTTCCTGTACGGAAGCGATCTCTCTTCCTGTGACCATCTTTGCGCCGTATGCCGAGCAGAGTGCAACATCCTTGTCGAGAGCATCATCGCCGATCCTGAATCCAGGAATTACATAGCGAGGTACTCCGCCCATCTTATCGTTCTTTTCAAATACTGTTACGTCAGCGCCTGCTCTGCTGAGGAACGATGCTGCTGCAAGACCTGCAGGGCCTCCGCCAATTACAGCTACCTTCTTGTCTGCAGCTGCTGCAGCCTTGAGTTCAGGCAGTACTTTGTCGAATCCTGCCTCTGCAGCCATCAGCTTCACCTCACGGATCCTGAGTGCGGATTCATAGTGGTTTCTCATGCACCTGTCAGCACATGTGTGCGGACAGATCGTTCCTGTTGTGAACGGCAGAGCGTTCTTTTCGAGGATAATCTTAAGAGCGTCTTCTACTCTGCCCTCTTCCATAGCCTCAAGGTATGCAGGGATATCCTGCTCGATCGGGCATCCGCCGCTGCATGGAGCGTGGAAGCAGTCGAGCATAGGAAGATCCTCATCGCTCTTGCGATTAGGAAGCGGCTTGATAGGCTTCTGGTTCCTCGGTCCCTGAGACATCTCAACAAGAGCTCCTACCTTTTCGATATCCACTCCGCTGAATCTCTCACTGCCGCAGTCCATCAGCTTCTCGCCGATCTGGGACATTCTCTGATATCCGCCCGGTTTCAGGATGGTTGTAGCCATTGTGATAGGCCAGATGCCTGCTTCGAAGATCTCTTTGATGTTGAAGTAGTCAGCACCGCCTGAGTAGCTGATCCTGAGCTTGCCGTTAAACTGTTTTGAGATCTTTTCAGCAAGATAGATGCTCAGCGGGAACAGGCTGCGACCGGCCATGTACATCTCTTCCGATGGAAGCTCGCCTGCCTTTACGTCGACAGGGAATGTGTTGGTCAGCTTTACGCCGAACTCGAGACCCTTCTCGTCACAGAGAGCCTGCAGTCTCTCAAACATCGGGACTGCATCTTCCCACTGAAGGTCTTCGAGGAAGTGATGATCGTCAAATGCGATGTAGTCGAATCCGAGTGAATCGAGGCGCTTTCTTGCAAACTCATATCCTAACAGGGTCGGGTTGCACTTGATGAATGTGTTGAGACCCTTCTCTGTGATGAGATAGGAAGCTATCCTCTCGATCTCATCCGGCGGGCATCCGTGCAGAGTCGACTCTGTGATGGAGTTCGAGATCCTTGCAGGAATTGCCTTTATGAAGTCCTCATCTACGTTTTTGAATCTGCCGTCCTTTGCAGCCTGCAGCGATACCGCCATGGCCTCTTTGAATACATCCGTATCCGATGCATCCTTCATCTCTTCGATATATTTGTTTACCTTCGGTGTCTTGATGCCTTCAAGGTCATATCCTACCGACATGTTGAAGACAAAACCGTCAGGATCGCCTAGTCCGAGTTCCTTTGAAAGGATCTTGCAGATAAACCACGCCTTTACATACTCTTCGTAAGCCTGAGGTACATACAGTTCTGTAGACCACTCGCAGTTGTAGCACTCGTCGTGAGCGGTGATGCATGGCTTTGCTACGCATGCCGCGAGCTCTGCACCGTCCATTACCTGAACAGTCTTGAGTTCGAAGAATCTTGATCCGGCAACATACGATGCGATTATGTTCTGTGCCAGCTGTGTATTAGGGCCGGCAGCAGGTCCGAAAGGCGACTCGATCTTCTCATCGAATATCGGAAGTGCCTGTCCGTTTGTGTGCTTTACAAGTTTGGAAACGCCGAAGATGCTTCCGCTTTTTTCATACTCGTCCAGTACCCAGTTCAGCAATTGCTTATAAGGCATTGGTCGCATAATATCACTCATACAATACCTCCGTTCATATTTTTATCTACATCTAAATCTAAATTGTGAAGGCTCAAAAGTATCCGAGCGAGGGGCCAATTTGCAGCCGGTTTCGAGGGGAGAACGAGCAGATTACTGCGAAGTTCGAGCCCGAAACCGATGCGTCGCAAATTTTGAGCCGGGAGGCGTACCCGAGCGAGGAACTTTTGAGGCTTCTCTTAGTATTCGCGATGATTTAATTCGCCCCAGAGCTTCTTGCTCTGCTCAAGTGTCCAGGCGTTGATTGCCTCTTCGTCTATATCTACGAATTCTCTGTCCTTATAGAGGACCTTTCCGTTGATTATCGTTGTTCTGCAGTTCTTGCCCATCATTCCGAAGATCATGTGGCCGTCGATGTTCTCGTCTGAGAACGGTGTGAACGGCTTGTAATCCATTACGATGACGTCAGCTGCAGCGCCTTCCTTCAGAATTCCCAGAGGCTTCTTGAAGTACTTGGCAGCGATCTTTCTGTTGTTCTCGAAGAGCATCGTGACATCCTCACCCCATGCGACGTTCGGCATTGCTGCGTTGTGTCTCTGGATGATAAGGAATACCTTAAGGCTCTCGAGCATGTCGTGTGTATATGCATCAGTTCCCATTCCGACTGTAATGCCCTTTGCCATCATCTGGAGCACAGGTGCACAGCCTACTGCATTGCCCATGTTGGACTCAGGGTTGTTGACTACCATGGTGCCGGTCTCCTTGATGATGTCCATCTCAGCAGGACTTACATGGATGCAGTGTCCGAGCATTGTCTTTTCTCCGAGTAGTCCGTTGTAGAGCAGTCTGTTGATAGGCTTGCATCCGTAGTTTCTGAGACTGTCATAAACGTCGTTCATACCCTCGGATACATGGATATGGAAGCCCGTCATGCCGTTGTTGGCCTCTACCATCTTCTCGAATGTCTTGTCTGAAATGGTGAAGAGAGCATGTCCGCCGAACATGGCTTTGATCATGTCATCATCCTCTTTGATGGCCCACTTAGCAAAGTCGGCGTTTTCCTGAATGCTCTGAGCTGTCTTCTCGGCTCCGTCTCTCTCAGATACCTCGTAGCAGAGGCAGGATCTCATGCCGAGTTCCTTTGCGACATCCTTGATCGCGAAGAGCGATCCCGGGATCTCGCAGAAGCTTGCGTGATGGTCAAAGATCGTTGTAACACCGTCTCTGATGCAGTCCAGGATCGTAGCATATGCGCATGCCTTGGTGCCGTCTATCGTCAGATGCCTGTCGATATTCCACCATGTGCCGTCGAGCACTTCAAAGAAGTTTGTCGGATTGTTTCCTGCGATGGCAAGTCCTCTTGCCAGCCCTGAATAAATATGTGTATGGGCGTTGATGAGTCCCGGCATTATGATGCCGCCCTTTGCGTCAACGAATTCCGCATCAGGGTAAGCCGCCTTCATATCTGCGAACGATCCTACCGCCTTGATGACTTCTCCATCGATGACGACAGCGCCGTCCTTCAGATAAGGAAACTCAGGATCTCTCGTAATTAATTGTCCGTTTCCGATTAAAAGCATGTCTGATCCTCCCTTCCTGTTATTACTGTATCTTTCCAAGTTCTCTTAGTATCTTTTCAGGTGTCATAGGCCAGCTTCTTACCCATACGCCGCAGGCGTCGTGGATGGCGTTTCCTATGGCAGGAGCCGCGCCGTTGCACGCGATCTCCGATATGGATTTAGCTCCGAACGGGCCGTCCGGATCATCCACGTCTATGAGCACTGCCTTGAAGTCATCCGGCTGCTCGGAGATCATAGGAACTCCGTAGTCAGTCATGGTGGCGTTCACGCAGCGTCCGTCCTTATCGAGTATCATGTCCTCATACAGGCTGTGGCCTATCGACTTGAGTGCAGCGCCGTACATCTGGCAGAGCGCAGCTTCAGGGTTGATAGGAGTTCCCGCATCCTGTATTGCATAGAACTTCTGGACCTTGATTTCACCTGTCTTCACGTTCACGGCTACCTGTGCGAAATGCGCTCCGTAAGGTACGGACGATGCCGCAGTAGTGAAGCTTCCCGGAGCGATCAGATGTCCGCGGCCGGTTCCGGAAGTTGCAGTATGAATGATTTCATAATACGATAATTCTTTACCGGTCTTCTTCGATCTTGCAACTCCAGGCCAGTCGACTTCTATGTCTTCCTTGTCTTCTCCAAGCTGGTATGCTGCTTCATACAGTATCTTTTCCTTCAGATTCGTGGATGCGACTACTGCAGCATTGCCACTGAAGAAGGTTCCCGATGAAGCGTATGAGCCCGTATCGAAGGCACCTGAGTCTGTATCGCCGGAAAGCACTGTTATTCTTTCCATCGGTACGCAGAGTATGTCACTCGCTACCTTTGCGATGATGGTATCGAGTCCGGTACCGATATCGGCAGCTCCGGAGAGCACGATTATCGACCCATCCATCTCGAGCTTGGCTATTGCGTTTGCGTGATCAAGTCCCGGGAGTCCGGAGCCTTGCATTATCATCGCAAAGCCCTTGCCGATCTTCCAGTCAGGATCATCGCTTTCTTCGCGCTTGCCCCACTCGATCATGTCACAGCCCTTCTCGACTGCCTCTCTGAGTCCGCACGAGCCAACAGGTACTACATTTCCTTCACGGCCTTCTCCGAGTCCTTTCAGGATCTCGAGCATGTAGCCTTCCTCAACGTGGTTCTTGAGCACCATTTCCTTGTAGTCTACGCCCAGCTTTTCGGCAAGTTCGCACATCGCCATCATGAGTCCGTATGTGCCCTTAGGGGTGCCGTATCCCTGATATGCTCCTGCAGGAGGTGTGTTTGTATAGTAGATCGTGAGATCGTATTTCATGTTGTCGCACTTGAACAGCGGCAGAGTCTTTGAGCAGCTGTTCATAGGCACTGTAAGCGCGTGGTTTCCGTAAGGACCGGTATTGGCGTCTACCTTCATGTAGATGCCGGTGATGGAACCGTCCTTCTTGCCGCCCATCTTTACATGGACGCGCATCGGGTGCCTCGTGGAGTTTGCTATGAACTCCTCTTCACGGGTATTGTGATAAAGCACAGGTCTGCCGGTAACAAATGAGGCGTAAGCAGTCAGATCCTCTACCAGGATGTCCTGCTTTGAGCCGTATCCGCCGCCGACTCTTGTCTTTATAACGTGTATCTTGTTCTCAGAAAGTCCGGTGACCCAGCTGACTATACGGCGCACGTGGTAAGGTACCTGCGTGCTCGCATAGATGATGAGTCTTCCGTTCTCTATCTTTGAGAAGCAGATGTGTGTCTCGAGAGGAGTGTGCTGGATCTGGCTTGTCTGGTACGTAGCTTCAACTACAGCATCAGCCTCTTCAAAGGCCTTGTCGACATCTCCTATACCGCCATGGTTGGCCGCAGCCACATTGTGAAGTATGTCTCCGTGGAGCGGGAACTGATAAACTACCTTTCCCTCTCTTTCGTCTCCGGACAGCTTGCTGTTGTACTCATCGAGATCAGCCGGAGCCCCTGAGTTATACTGTACTCTGCCGTTGTGTACCAGCGGAGCGCCTTCTGCCATAGCCTCCTCGACTGTAAATACTGCATCCAGAGGCTCGTATTCCACTTCGATGAGATCTCGTGCCTTTATCGCCTCTTCAAGTGTCTCAGCGACGATAGCGGCCACACGGTCGCCTACGTGTCTGACCTTCTTGTTCAGCAGTTTTCTGTCGTGCGGAGATGGTTCAGGGTTCCCCTGTCCTGCCGACATGTATGTCGCATCCGAGCAGTTATATGCCGTGATGACCTTCAGAACTCCCGGCAGAGCTTCCGCCTTCGATGTATCTATTTTGTTTACATATGCCTGTGCGTAAGGCGAGCGGAGCACGACCATGTAGCAGGTGTCATCGTCCACATAGTCCTCTACGAAGGCTCTCTCACCCGATACGAGCTGAGGTGCATCGATCTTAGGTTTCACCTTACCTACAGCCTTGAGATGAGGCCTGAACTCAGGCGCTATCTCTGACTGGTATTTACCGGTAGCGATCTTTTCTTTTATAAGATCGGCAGCCAGGTAATAATGCTCGTAACCGGCATCTCTTATGAATATTCCGGAGAGTGTATCCTTTACTTCTTCTCTTGAAGGCATTGGATTGTTCTCGAACAGCCATGTCATCAGGAGCGCTGCTGCAGGAGCGTTATATGCACTCTGTACGACTCCCGCATCGATGAGGGCCTGCTGCACCACAGAAAGGTGCATTGAATCTCCCAGGCTGTCAGGAGTAACGATCTTGCAGCCTTCAACTTCCCCTGCAAGTATCAGGTTCGAGAATACCGGTGTGCCGTTGAGCAGTACTGTATCGCTTCCGCAGAATCCTTCTGCATCGTCGCTGTCGCGAACGGCAAAGTTGCCGTTCATCAGAAGCATCTCACGCAGCCTCTTTGTAGGGTCGATATCGAATGACCGTTTTTTTCCGTTTATGGTACAACTGATCATGTCTATACCTCCTTTCCTGCGAGCTTGCTGTGCAAGTCGAAAGCAGTTACACCTATCAGATAGCGTTTATACGCATCGCTTCCGAACATGTCATCTGCGGTCTCAAGCCCGGTGCAGACTCTGACCATCTCGATGATCTCATCTTCATCTACCTCCGGGTTTTCGCGGAACTTCTTTTCAAGGTCGCAGAAATACAGCAGACCGACATTTTTGACGGCGCCATACAGCGATATGCCTTCATCGGTCATTGCCGCGCTCATGGTGAGCACCGCATGGCTCT
>JBGUKU010000022.1:0-50081 GCA_045114615.1 Anaerovoracaceae bacterium | reverse complement strand
TGCACTATGAAGTTTTCAAGGTTCCGCTGTGCTTTTCAGCGACAGCTTGATTAGTATACACAACTCAACGATTTCTGTCAAGAACTTTTTTGGAATTTTTTAAATTCTTTTTTGTTCTTTGTTGAGCTGCGGCAGCGCTCAGGCTGCTCATTTGGCTTAAAAAATCAGGGCTTATATTTGCCCTGTTTTCAAGCGCTCACTTATATTACTACTTTAAGAAAAATAGTCAATACCTTTTTTGCGATTTTTTAAAGAATTTATGGACCAATGTGCGATCACATATTTCCGTCTATTCTTCCAGCTCGCGTTCGGCCTCACGCTCCTGACGGATAATAGCCGCACTCATCATTATATCCTGCTCAGCTGCCATGTCAGCTTTGATTTTAGCGATACGCCTCTGGGCATTCTTCTGCTCGCGTATGCCTTCTTTAGCTTTGGCAAGCGCGCGCTTCTCATCCTCCTGAGCCTCCATGAGTTTTTCTTCATTACCTGTAACGAAGCTTGGCCTCGAGTATTCAATGCTGAATGACTGCCAGAATCTTCTGAGACCAAGAATGATCATGCATATTCCGATGAGCAGAGTCTGGCTGAGTTTGAGGGTGGAGTTGTTGAAGAACATATAAATGCCTGCAATGAGCATGAGAGTACAGAGCGTTACTCCTATCCTCTGATCTGCATCAGACTCCATGATGTCGAGCCACTCGGATCTGAACGCGAGCACGCCTTCGATCAGCATCCACAGAGCAAACATTACCTGGGCGCTGTTATCATCGGTAACCTGACCCGAAATAACAACTATGCCGAAAATGAGCATCAGGAACCCGTCCTTAGTAAAACTGACACCAATCTCGGAAACATCAAAATCGGCACGTCTTCCTATAAGTATCTCAATCGCGCCGAGCAGTATGAATATGATGCCAATAATAAATGCGACCGACAGAAAAGCCGCGCTGGCATTAGCCACGCAGAATATTCCCGCGCCTGTCATCGCGACGCTCGCGATCATCATCAGTGTTCTCATTACACCCTCCTTCAAAATCGGATATATACTATCACGCCATGAGCCGTGTTTCAAGGATGCGCAAATCAAAAGGTGCCAGCAGAGATTTCCGCTGACACCTTTAACTCCTTATTCAGGATAGAATTACAAGCTGTAGCCTGCGTGGAACGCCTTCTTGTTGAGGTCGACGAATCTTGCCTTTACGTTGGCCTCGATCTCAGCATCCCAGTCGATCTCGTCGAGTCCCATCGCTTTTACGAGGGCACCGAGAAGTACGATGTTCATAGCCTTAGGGTTTCCGAGCTCTGTAGCTACTTCCGCCGCTTTGAAGGACAGTACTTCGCATTTCTCTTTGAGATGATCTATGATTCCTTCAGGATACTCAGCTGCACCGAGGTTGACCGGTACCGGCTGGATACGGTAATCATTGATTACCATCTTGCCGCCGATCTTGAGGTGATCGAGCCATCTGAGAGCTTCCATCTCTTCGAACGCAACGATGACATCTGCCGAGCCCTTTCCCACGATTGGGCTGTATACCTTATCGCCATATCTTACCTGTGTGGATACGGATCCGCCTCTCTGTGACATTCCGTGGATCTCACTCATTTTTACATCATAGCCCGCCTTGATGAGACCGCTTGTCAGGATCTTGCTTGCCAGGATGGTTCCCTGTCCGCCTACTCCTACCAGGAGGATATTCTTTACTTCACTCATTACCTTGTCACCTCCTCAATAGCTTTGAATGGGCAAACCTGCTTGCAGACTGTGCAGCCGTTGCAGCTTGTCTTGTCGATGACTACCTTCTCCTTTGTGTTGATCAGAGCCGGGCATCCGGTCTTTACGCACATCTTGCAGTTCTTGCACTTGTCCTGATCGATCACGCACTGTGTCTTGTGCAGTGTCGGGAACTCATCGAGATCCTGCTGGCTGAACTTCTTGAGTACGCACGGCCATCTTGTGATGAGCACGCATGGCTCGTCCTTTGGCAGAAGCGTATCGAGTGCAGCTTCGACCTCATCGAGGTGGTTAGGATTAACTGTGATGATATTTTCTTCCTTGACTCCAATAGCCTTGCAGAGTGCCGGGATATCTACCTCAGGAGCTTCACTGCCCATCAGAGTATATCCTGTTCCAGGGTTCTGCTGGTGTCCGGTCATACCGGTGATTCTGTTGTCGAGGATGATCGACAGGTTGCTGCCGCTGTTATAAACAGCATCCATCAGCGAGTTGACACCTGTGTGGAAGAATGTGGAGTCTCCGATTACGGATACGACCTTGGTCTTCTTGCCGGCATCCCTGAAAGCGATGCTTGCGCCATGTCCCTGTGAAATGGATGCGCCCATGCAGATGCAGGAATGAAGAGCATTAAGAGGAGCAGCCATACCGAGTGTGTAGCATCCGATATCTCCTGTGATCATGATATGATCCTTCTTCTCTCTCTTGGAGAGGCAGTAGAACAGTCCTCTGTGAGGGCAGCCTGCGCAGAGTGCCGGAGGTCTGACTACAGTCTTCATGTCTGTAGTGTAAGTCTCAGGCTCTACTCCGAGGAATGCCTTCCTTACGATATCTGTATTGAGCTCATCAAACTTAGGAATCACATCCTTGCCTGTGCACTCGATACCGAGAGTCTTTACGAACTCTTCGATATACGGATCCATTTCCTCTACGATGTATACCTTGTCTACCTTGCTGCAGAAATCCCTGATCAGCTTGTCCGGCATAGGGAATGTGAGACCAAGCTTCAGATAGGAAGCGCTGTCCCCGAATGTTTCCCTTGCATACTGATAGGAGATACCCGATGTGATAACGCCGATCTTGGTGTCATGCATCTCGACTCTGTTGAATTCGCAGTCATTTGAAAAATCTCTTGCTGCTGCGATCCTGTCTTCAAGAGTCGCTCTCAGCACCTTGGCGTTAGCCGGCGCCGTAACATATTTCCTGATCTTTGGCTCGTAGTCAGGCACTTCAGCTTCTTCTCTGTCTCCGAGTTCTACAAGACCCTTGGAGTGGCATGTTCTGGTTGTAACATGGAAAAGTACCGGCATATCGAATCTCTCGGAAAGCGCAAAAGCCTTCTTCATGAAGTCCTTCGACTCCTGGCTGTCGGACGGCTCGAGCATGAGCAGTCTTGCCGACTTAGCTGTGTTCCTGTTGTCCTGCTCGTTCTGCGAGCTGTGCTGACCCGGATCATCTGCTACTACCATTACGAATCCACCGGTAACTCCAGTGTATGCGAATGTGAAGATAGGGTCTGCCGCTACGTTCATTCCTACGTGCTTCATAGCGCAGAATGATCTTACACCGGCAATGGATGCTCCGATCGCTGCCTCTGTAGCTACCTTCTCATTAGGTGCCCACTCGGAGTATACGTCTGCTCCGTACTGAGGCATGTTCTCGAGGATCTCCGTGCTCGGCGTTCCCGGATATGCCGAAGCGAATCTCGCGCCGCCTTCCCATGCTCCGCGAGCGGTTGCTTCGTTACCGGACATGATAACTTTCATAAAGCATTTCCTCCCTTTTACATAATACAAGTATCGCCGCTGAGGCGATACCGTTATTGATTGTCTAATGCCCTTACGCCATCATTAGCTTCTATTTTTATATTATAGAAGAAAAACTGTATTTTGCATTAATAATTATACATCGGAGTCTTTGCGCTTTCAATCACACGCTTTGCATAAAAAAGAAGCAAGAGCTCTGCCCCCGCTTCAAATGTTTTTTGTTTCTACTTTGACTGATAGTCTACGCACTGCTGACGATCCAGAAAGAAGTGTATGCCCGGAGACGAATCCTTCCAACGGTCTGTCTGAAACCCGTTCGCCGGTTCAAGCCACTTGCCTACTTCATAATAAAAATCCGGATCTACAGTAGACTGCGCCCATGTGTAATTTTCAGTTTCATCTATATTGGTAATCTTAAGCACTTTGACCTTGGATACGCGGCCGGTCTCCATGGTGGCCATGCATCTGTGCGCATCTTTCGGCACCAGCATCATCACTACACGCAGATCCGTGCAGCACTTCCACGCTATGAAAGCCTCCCCTTCTTCAGGACAGCGCATCTTATACCACTTGGTATCGTCATCTATTATTACCTTGTCCTGATTAATTGCGTCTTCGAGCACCGAAGAATATATGTTGGCTCCTCTTAAATCTATGCCGGTCATGTCCTGGAAGCGGAAGCTGCACCCACGCGCCTTGCAGCCACGGAGCTTCATGCCCGTGAGATCATTATTATAGAAAGCAACATTATCCATCTGTGAGCCGCTGAAATCCGTCTCATGGAGATCGCATCCATCAAACGTGGCCCGCCTGAAGTCTATCCCCGTAAGATCGCGGCCGGCGAGGTCTATCCCCTTGATTATGCAGTGGCGCATGTCAGGCATTGCACCAGCCGCAGCGCTGTGCATCCTTTCGAGCTCTGCATCAAAAGCTTCTTCAGATTCCAGGCGCCGCTTATCGCTTTCCGGGATCGGTCTGTACGCTTCGTTCTCTTTTACAAAATCCGTTTCACTGGAAGTAAAGTTCATCTCTGTTCCCTTTCGCCGCATTCTGTTTTTTAAGATTATACTACGTGCAACAATTAAAAACACGGCCCGCATATACAATGGAGCCGTGTTTTATCACTTGATTACTATATTATTCCTTTATTTAGCAGCTGCGCTGTTGACGTTTGCCGAATCAGGAACCCTGTACGAGCCTTCCCTGCCTCTGAGGAAGAAGAGCGTTCCCAGAAGGAGAACGACTCCGACGATCAGAGGAATGATCGGGCTGCTTGTGAAACCCGCTATCACATAGGATATTGCAGATACTACAGCAACAGTGGTCGCATATGGAAGCTGTGTCGAAACGTGCGAAACGTGATTGCAATTTGCTCCGGCGGATGCCATGATCGTTGTATCCGAGATTGGCGAGCAGTGGTCACCGTATACAGCGCCTGCCATGCAGGCTGCGATAATCGGTGTGGACAGTTCAGGATGCGAATTGGTTATCGCAAGTCCGAGCGGGATCAGGATGCCAAATGTTCCCCATGATGTTCCGGATGCAAATGCCAGTACACATGCGATCAGGAAGAGTGCTGCAGGAATGACTCCTACTGCGGCTCCGCTCATTCCCTCTACCAGCCCGCTTACAAAGTCTGCAAGACCGAGGCTGTCTGTCATGGCCTTAAGCGACCATGCAAGTGTCAGTACCAGAATAGGCGGTACCATGGCCTGCATTCCCTTAGGTATGCAGCTCATGCAGTCGCTGAAGCTGATGGTTCTTCTGCAGGTGTAATAAATAATTATGATGACCAGTGCAACGAGAGCACCCATTGACAGACCTACGGAAGCATCTGAATCCGAGAAAGCTGTTACGAATCCTGCTCCGTCGAAGAATCCGCCTGTATATACCATTCCGAGTACACAGCTTACAACGAGTACTACTACAGGGAATACGAGGTCGAGCACGATGCCCTTGTCGCTTCCTTCTTCTGCATCGTCAGCAGTTTCCGCATTAGCATCCTGAATCGTAAAGAGATCGCCGTTTTCGATAGCGTTTCTCTCAAACTGAGACATGTTTGCATAATCGAATTTCATGAAGATGAGAGCAAACATCATCACGATAGTAAAGAGCGCATAGAAGTTGTAAGGGATGCACTTTATGAAGAGTGAAATTCCTTCTCCTTCGCCTGCAAAGCTCGATACTGCAGCTGCCCAGGATGATACAGGGGCAATGATGCAGACAGGAGCAGCAGTCGCGTCAATGATATAAGCGAGCTTAGCTCTTGAAACTTTGAACTCGTCTGTGACAGGCTTCATAACGCTGCCAACTGTCAGGCAGTTGAAGTAGTCGTCTACGAAGATCACGATTCCGAGAAGGACTGTTGCGATCTCTGCTGCTACACGGGTCCTGACGCGTCTCAGCGCCCAGGCTCCGAAAGCCTTGGATCCTCCGGAGAGATTCATCAGCGCTACTATGATTCCGAGGATGACCAGGAAGATGAGAATTCCTACGTTCCATCCGTCTGAAAGAGAGGCGATGAGTCCGTCCTGAAGAACGTGATTTACTATGCCATCGAAGTCAGCGCCGGCATAAAGCACTGCGCCCATGACTACGCCCAGGAAGAGCGAGCTGTACACCTCTTTTGTAATGAGCGCCAGCACGATAGCAATCAGCGGCGGCAGAACCGCCCATGCGGTTGCGTAAAGAGCAGGTGTGTCCATATAAAATACCTCCATATAATGAAAATGATCCATGAATAACGCTTGAAACGAAACTGCCATGGATCAGGTAACTTGCATATTTTTACCGCCAACCATGATAGCGCTCCACTTTCGTGACAGTCCGGTGCATCTTATTGCACCGTCCCAGCATGCCGGTTTTGGGATTCCGGAAAGCTTCGGCGGATCATCCTTTCACGGCCGCGATCCCCTCGCGTGTTTGACCGTTACTATTAATCTCCGCGACCTCTATCGGGTCAGGTGTTATTCACTTGTCGATGTTGTTCATAATAAGGATTTGCGTGATAATTGTCAACGTTTTTTGTGGTTTTATACAAAAACAACATAAGCTCCGGTGTTCCGGAGCTCGTGAGAAGGGCATGCCCTTAGAGGAAAATGTATGAAGTTAGGAGAAATTATATGCCGTTTTGTTTTTCTTGTTTTGTAACTAAATGATAACATGTATATCGTCATTTATACCGTCATTTATATAATTAAATATGACTTTTTAGGATTATTTTTGACTTTTTTGCATAAAAAACAGGCTGACAGCATCCATGCCGTCAGCCGAAATCTGCTATATCTATTCTGTGACCGAGCCGAGTGTGCGTATCACCCTTGCTGCTATCGGGGCTGCAGCTTCGGATCCGAAGCCACCTTCCTTGACCCATACAACAAATGCATAAGGTGCGTCTTCGTCAGCGGTGAAACCGACAAACCAGGCGTCCGGATTCCGCGAGCCTACTTCAGCCGTACCTGACTTGGCATACATATCCATGCCTTCGAAGTTCCATTCGCCGTAATTCTCGACGACATTGTTCTTCATCATGTCTTTGAGTTCGGCCGCTGTATCGCTGTCTAAATATCTTCCGAGGCTCCTGCCTCCGGTAAGTTCCTTTATAAAGGTGGCGCTCTTGATCAGCGTCGGCTGTACCGGCTCGCCCCCATTGGCGATCGCCCCCATATATACCATCATTGCACAAGGATTCACAAGGTCGTCCGCCTGGCCGATCCCCGCCCAGCTCAGCTTTATATCATCATCCTTCGGAAAGTCGAATGAGCCTGCCGCTGTTTCAATTCCATCAACCTTAACAGGTTCCGTGAGGCCGGCCTTTTTAGCATACTTTTCCATAGTTTTCGCGCCCAGCTTGCGGGTCAGTGCGCCAAAAGCTCCGTTACACGATTGCGCAAGAGCTTCTCTGAAGCCGACCTCGCCATGCTCCGTCACGTCGGTAAGCCTGGCGTTTTCACCCTCTCCTATCTGATTGACTCCATCGCATTCGAAAGTGAATGAATCCCGGTCAGACATATTATCTATTACAGCAGCAGCCGTAACGAGCTTGAATGTGGAACCCGGCGTAAGCAGTCCATCGAGAAAATTGTTGAAGAAGTAGGAATTTTCTTCATCTTCTGAAGCCTCCGGCTCATATGCGGGATCAAACGTCGGTGTACTCACCATGCATACTATCTCGCCGGTCTTCCAGTTGTATACTCCGACTGCTCCTGTCCTTCCGGCCAGAGCTTCATAAGCCGTACGGTTTGCGCTTGCGTCTATCGTAAGAGCTATCTTCTTGCCGTTTGCCGTCGTGTCATATGTGCCGTTCAATATATCGTAACCTATCAGCTGGCTCTTGAAGATCGATATTGCTCCGTCAGGAATATTACCCTGCGGATCACCCACGGCATGTACTGTAGCAACTCTGGTCTCGTAGCCGCCGTAGTATTCAACACCATCCGGAGTACATCTGAGGATTTCCTCTCCGTAGCGGTCAGTAATCGTTCCGCGGTTTATCACACCGTCTGTATATATCTGTGTATTACCGTAGAATGTAGCCCATTCACCTCCGGACTTCACGAACCTGTAGCCGAAAAGTCCGACACCGGCAAGGAGCACCGTTACAAGCATGAGGCATATCCATGCTCTTCTCTCCTGTTTTCGCATGGCTATTCCTCCTTTCTCACAGCGAGACTCGCGTTGCGCCGCATATCCGCAGCCTTAAAATACGCAAGCATCGCCCATGAAGTCATAAGGCTCGTTCCTCCCGTTGATACGAACGGGAAAGTAACGCCTGTCAGCGGAAAGAGGTCTATGGCGCCGAACACGTTGAGCATAGTCTGCACAAGGAACATCGTTGCCGCACTGCATGCCAGTATTGTGTAAATGGTAGACCTTCCGGCTACGATATGCATCACAGCGAACACCGAAAGTGTAGCGATGCAGAGCACCGCAAGTATCGCTATGATGAAGCCCCACTCCTCCATCACGAAGCCGAAAACGAGATCGGTATTTGCAGCTCCTACATATTTGAGAGAACCGTTGCCGGCACCAAGGCCGAGAAGTCCGCCTCCTGCGCCGAAAGACATGGTGCGTGTCTGCTGATATCCCAGATCATCCATGAACTCGGCTTCCCAGACATGGCCCCACGCATCAAACCGTGATGCGATATATGGTTTGAATTTGAGTACGATGAGTCCCATGGCTCCGGCAGCAACGCCGGTCAGGATAAAGCGCGAGAAATCGCCGCTCCTGAGAAACGAAACCACCAGATATGTCGCAAAGAAAATAAGGGCTGTTCCGAAGTCGCTCATCAGAGCCAGGCACGCCAGGCAGAACAGCGAGAAGGCAGCGTAAACGATAGTGTTCCTTTTCTCGTAAAGCTCTTCAAGGGTGCCTGCGCCTATGAGGATAAAGGCCAGTTTGACTATCTCAGATGGCTGTATCGAGCCGCTCTCTCCTATCCTGATCCAGTTTGTGGCTCCGTATTTAGCAGTACCGAATATGAGGTTGATAAGGAGCGCGACCACCGACAGTCCTATCAGAACAGGCTTTATCTTGCGCAGCCTGCTTATGTCACGCATATATACACACATGAATATCATGAGCGCCAGTCCAAGCAGTATCGCTATAAGCTCCTTTATAACCGACCCCGGATCTGACGAGGCTGTGACTGCCAGATTTATCGTTGAGAGGAAGAACGCTATCATCTCCATTTCGAAGCCGCGCCTTCCAATTGCGTTAAAGATCATGACGTACGCCCACATAACAGCCGAGAGGACGGCAATGCTTATCAGTGCTGTTGCTGTTATATCTGTGCCCATGCCAAGTATCAGCTGCACTATAGTCATCAGCTGAAAAGCGGTAATAGCGAGCAATATTTTCCACGGAGCAACAGGCTCCCTGTCGAGGCGCCGCATATATTTGTTGTTGCGTGTCTCTTCCAGACTCGGCGGCGTTATGGTGGACCTTGTGCCGCCCATTTCTATAAGGTCTCCCGGATTTATAACATAACGCTTATCGGGATCAAGCCTGTAGCCGTTCACCTTGATGCCGTTATTTGAACTGAGATCCTTGATCATCCACTTATCTTCAGAGCGCCTCACCAGAAGAGCGTGGTTATTCGAGATTGTCCTTAGCGGTATCGTGATGTCAGTCGACCTGGATCTTCCTATTACATTCTCCCAATGGGTTATCGGAAAGCCTCCGCCGTCTTCTACCATGAAGTATCCCCAGATCTCAGGAGTCGCCCTGGTGGTAAGAAGCGATACGATCGATATCAGGAGGATGTATGCCGCGAGCACCACAAATATCCACCGGAAAACGGTGGTGATGTGTACCGCAAGTTCAGGATTGTTCTCTGAGAAAGTCAGGATCTCATTGATAAGTGTTTCTATAGCAGTCCTCCTGTGTCTATAGTTATCCAATCATACACAGTAATTATACGTAAAGAAGGTGTATATTTCTTAAACCTTAAGAAATATACACCTTTGAAATGCAAACGCATTATATGATCCGATTATCTTCTATATAATTACTACTTCCAGGAGCTCTTCAGTCCTACGATGCTGTTGAACACCTTTTCATCATCAGTTGTCAGCTTTGAGTCTGCGATGTAATAGCCCTTACGGAAGAACTGGAATCTTTCGCCCGGCTTTACATCCTTAACCGACGGCTCTGCATAGCCCCATGTTTCGACCAGAGATTCAGGGTCAAACTCCTGCTCTCCTGTCTCCTCATTATCTTTCATAAGATAGCCGTACTCTCTTATCTTGATCTTTACAGCAGTGCTTGCCTCCACGAAGTGGATTGTTCCCTTTACCTTACGGCCTTCGAAGCCGCTTCCGCTGTGTGTTTCAGGATCATATGTGCAGTGGAGCGCTATGATGTTGCCGTCAGCATCCTTCTCGACCTCGTTGCACTTGATAAAGTAAGCTCCTTTGAACCTTACTTCGTTGCCTGGGAAAAGCCTGAAGTATTTCTTTACAGGGAATTCCATGAAGTCGTCACCGTCTACCCACAGTTCGCGGCCGAATGGGATCTCTCGTGTACCCATTTCAGGCACCTTGGCGTTGTTCTCAACTGTGCACATCTCGATCTGCCCTTCCGGATAGTTATCGATGATGACCTTGATCGGATTCTTGACTACGTTAACAGCCGGCACCTTTAGCTGGAGATCTTCCCTGACGCACTGCTCTAGCTGTGCGATGTCGATCATTGTATCTGCTTTTGTGACTCCGATGTCGTTGCAGAATTTACGGATCGCTTCCGGTGTATAGCCTCTGCGGCGAATACCTGCAAGAGTGCAGAGTCTAGGATCGTCCCAGCCTTCCACCTTGCCCTCTTCTACGAGTCTGCGGATGAATCTCTTGCTCATCAGCATCGTAGTGATGTTGAGAGGTGCAAACTCGATCTGGCGCGGAGGATTCGGCCACCAGCCTACTTCGCGCACTACCCAGTCGTAAAGAGGTCTGTGGTCTTCGAACTCGAGTGTGCAGATAGAGTGTGTGATGCCCTCGATAGCATCCTCGATAGGATGAGCGAAATCGTACATCGGATAGACGCACCACTTGTCTCCCGTGTTATGGTGCGATGCATGGACGACTCTGTAGATGACAGGGTCTCTCATGTTGATGTTAGGGCTCGCCATGTCGATCTTTGCTCTGAGGCAGATTTCTCCGTCAGCAAACTCACCGGCTCTCATTCTTTCAAAGAGCTCGAGATTCTCCTCTACAGGTCTGTTTCTGTAAGGGCTCTCTTTGCCCGGTCTGGTCAGTGTGCCCCTGTATTCTCTGATCTGATCCGGAGTGAGTTCGCACACGAAAGCCTTGCCCTGTTTGATGAGCTCAACCGCAGCATCATACATCGTATCGAAATAGTCGGAAGCCCAGAGCTTTTCATCCCACTGGAATCCGAGCCAGTTAACGTCAGCCTCTATCGATTTTACGAATTCGATGTCTTCCTTGGTAGGATTCGTGTCATCATATCTGAGGTTGCAGCGGCCGCCATACTTAAGCGCTGTACCGAAATTGAGGCAGAGCGACTTGGCGTGTCCGATGTGCAGGTAGCCGTTTGGCTCCGGCGGGAATCTCGTAACAATTGTAGTGTGCTTTCCACTGGCGAGGTCATCGTCGATGATATCGTGGATGAAATTGCCCGCCATGTTTTTATATTCTTCTGCTGTTGCAAATGCCATTTATTTACCTCCGGATCATTGTCCCAAAAATTCTTACATATTATATCACACTGAACACGAAACTTGGAAAAATAATGATATAATTATTAAGCGGGTCTAATTTGCATCGTCAGGTATATTTCCGTTGTTTTCGTAAGCATCTGCTGATGCATTTCCGCCCCGACAGTTATAGTTTCATTTATTGGAGGTTCTGTTTTGGAAAAGTACCCTATTTATACGGAAATAAACAACTGCCGCGACTGCTACCGCTGCGTCAGACATTGTCCTGTTAAAGCGATACAGATCAAGGATGCACATGCGGAGATCATATATGAGCGCTGCACCTTCTGCGGTACCTGCGTAAATGAGTGCCCGAACGCAGTAAAGGTCATAAGAAACGATACGGACAAAGTAAGAATGGCATTCCTGTCGAAACGCAAAGTCATCGTATCGCTCGCCCCTTCATATGTTTCTGAGTTTATAGGCTATGAAGATAACTTCGTCAGAGCCCTTTATAAGCTCGGCTTCCATGCCGTTTCAGAGACCGCGATAGGCGCTGCGCTTGTTTCCCAGGCTCTCGACATGTATATGGAAGATCATGGCGAGGCACCATTCATATCAACAGCATGCCCGTCTGTCGTGCAGCTCGTCCGAAAGTATTTCCCTGAGGACATCAATGCGCTGGCTCCTGTGCCAAGCCCGCTGCAGACACACAGCGCGTATCTGCGCAAACTCTACGGAAATGACATCGTCATTGTATTCATCGGACCTTGCGTAGCCAAGAAGATCGAGGCTGATGAATATCCGGGATATCCGGACATCGCACTCACGTTCAGAGAAATGCGTGAGTGGCTGGATGAAGAAAACATCAACCTCGCAAACATGGATACCGGTATCGCTATAGACTTCGTTCCTGCAAAAGCGGGTAAAGCTGCCGTCTATCCGATCGAAAACGGCCAAATCGAAACTTCAAAGATCTGGCAGGGTCATTTCGTTGAACAGTCCGCCCTTTCAGTATCGGGAATCACCCGGGTCATGTCTTCACTCCAGGGAACCCACACCAATGATTTCCTCGAAGCGCTGAACTGCGATGGCGGATGCATAAGCGGTCCGGGCACCTCGCATCAGGACTCAGCCGTAAGACGCAAAAAAGCCGTTACATCATATGTAGTTGAGCGTCTGAGCGACCCCGATATTTTCGAAGGTGACGAAGAGTTCGCCAAAGAAGTATATGAAAAGGGATACGGAATACTCGGCGCGGACTTCCCTGCTCCGACAGGACTGGCTTCAGAAAAATACTCTGAAGATGAAATACGCGGCGCCCTTGCCCGTCTGGGAAAAACAACTCCTGAAGACGAGCTCAACTGCGGCGGCTGCGGATACCCTACATGCCGCGACATGGCCAGAGCATTACTGGCCGGTCTGGCTGAAACCGAGATGTGCGTTACCAAGATGCGCAAGGACGCGGAGACAAAGGTCGACATCCTTCTTTCCACGATACCTCACGGCGTAGTCATTGTAGACAGCGATCTTACCATTGCGGAGTGTAACAAGCGCTTTATCAAGATATTTGAAGATTATCCTGACGAATTCCTGGATTCGGAGGGTCTGAGATCCTTCCGCGGATATCCGGTGTCTGCATTTGTTCCGTTTGAAGAGAAATTCCGTGAGCAGTTCTATATGAGCAAGCCGCAGCAGTACAGATTCCGCCACGGCGGCAAGATCTACAGGATCACTTTCTTCCTTGTAGAAAACAAAGAGCTGCTCGGAGCTATGTTCGAAGATATAACGACACCTTCAGTCAGAAGAGAAGCTGTTGTAGAAAAAGCTGAAGAGGTCATCAGAAAATCAATGACCTCAGTACAGCAGATAGCAGCTCTCCTCGGTGACAACGCTGCAGAGACTGAGATAATGCTCAACTCTATCATCGAGGAATTCAACGTTAACAACAGTGAAGCCGGAGAAGACGGCCTGATGGCCGAAGAGAGCAGTGAGGTCTAGTATGAACGATTTATGTATCGATATCGATTATTCACAGCTTTTCAAACATGGCCAGAATATCGGCGGAGACGTCTACTACATTGACAGGAACGAAAACAGCAATGTTATGACAGTCATCCTTTCTGATGGTCTCGGCAGCGGTGTAAGAGCCAACGTGCTGGCATCTCTGACATCACACATGGCAAGCAAGCTGTCTCTTTCTCCAATGGATCTCGAAAAGTCCGCAGAAGTCATTATGGACACACTTCCGATCGACAGCGTGAAAGGGATCAGCTATTCCACATTCACCATAGCAAGGATCATCTTCTCTGACGATAAGTCCTTTATCCGCGTGGAACTTGCTGAGTACGACAATCCGGACAGCCTGAGATTCGTGGGAAGCGATCCGGTAGAATGGGATAAAACGTCATTCAGGCTGAGACGCAAGGCAGCCATCAAGGAAGAGATAGTTTATTCATCGACTTTTGAAATGAAGGAAGGTGACAGGCTTATCTTCTTCAGTGACGGAGTTGCTCAGTCAGGCATCGCGCTTGGGCCATCAAGAACAGAAAGAGAAGACGATCCGGCATACTCAGTTTTCAGGTCGATAAGACGCCCTGTTCAGTCATTGCCGTCTGTTGTGAAATCCACCGGCTGGGGAACAGATAACGTCTCTGACTTCATCCAGAAAAAGCTGACAAACAACCCGGATATTTCTTCGAGGCAGCTAGCACGCGCCATCGTTACCGAGGCAAACAAAAACGACGGTTATAAGCCTAACGACGACATAACCTGTTGCGTCATCGCCGTCAAAAAGCCTCGGCGCACACTCATAGTTACCGGCGCTCCTCGCAGCCGCGAATCCGATAAGAAGCTCGGCGAGCGCATAAAGAACTTTGATGGTCAGGTGATAGTCTGCGGAGGTACGACAGCCAAAATCGTTGCGCGTGAACTCGGCAAAGATGTCAAGGCTGACAAATCGCCTGCAGGCAGCCTGCCTCCTGCAAGCAAGATAGACGGTATAGATCTTGTAACTGAAGGCATGCTTACGTTGTCTGAAGTAGCTAAGAGGCTGACCAGCGGCACTCTGCTTAAGCATATGAGCGAAGACGCCGCAAAGCGTATGATTGCGATCCTGAGGGAAACCGACCAGGTAGAGTTCATCGTAGGCACAAAGATAAATGATGAGGTCGACGACCCATCCATGGCAGCAAAGATCGGTCTGAGATTCCCTACAGTAGATGAGATAAGAAGAGCTCTTATAAAGAATTACTTCAAGGAATGTGAAGTGCAGTACTTATAAAAGACAAGCGCCGGCATAAACGCCGGCGCTTTTGTGTGCATTTTTCAGCTTTTATATATCTGTTCTTGCCAGTATCTGCGCAGGTGTCTTGCGCATCGTTGAGAATACAGGTATGAGTCCCGCCAGCAGGTTGAACACCAGTATGATGGCGAATGTAATAGCTGCTATTACAGGTGTTACTATGTACATACCTTCAATATAGTATGTTATGGTTACCATCTGCGTAAGCGCAAAGTACATTATGGCAATACCAGGAATAGCTGTAATGAACGTGATCACCAGGATCTCTCCTGTGAACATCCTGTAGATGTCCTTTTTCTTCAGTCCGATAGCTCTCAGTGTTCCCACCTCTTTTATCCTCGACAGGAACGATGACCTGAGCATCAGGAACATTTCGATGAGTGATATCAGCATTATGATGCCGGCCACGATAATCGACGACGTCAGCTGATCCTTGCGCGAGTTAATATACGTCTTGCGGTCACGGGTGTCATTTACCTTGAATGACAGGCCCTCTTTTTCGAGTATCGACTTCAGAAGCGATACATCCGGCGCGTATGCAGAAAAATTCTTCTGTTTTCCGATGTAATCCGCTTTTACCGTGTCAGCGTGAACATAGTATGTATCATCATCCGCAGAATCGCTTGTATAGTAACCCACTACAGTAAGTTTGTGGCCGGCCACCTTTACATTTACAGTCTTTCCAAGGTCAACTTCATCTTCATGATAGTCATTTATAATGACCTCGTACGCAGCTTCAGGTTTTCTGCCTTTCTTGATCTTGACATTGTTTTTTGTAAGATCAAGATCCATGACCCTGCCGCTCCTTATAAGATCCTCTGTATCATCCTCTTCTCCGACTCCCATGATAACGAAATCGTCATCCAGGTCATTGCCGTTTGAGAGAATGTACATGGCCTGACTCTGATCAACAAACATTGACGGTGACTGCGTGTCGGAGATTCCGACTATCCTGTAATCATCCAGATTCGGGACCGTGAGTCTTCTCCCAAGAAACTCCTCCATTGTATCAAGGCCGATGTAGAGGCCGTTCTTGTCTCTCAGGAACTCATCTATCAGCGCCTTGTCAATTACTACATCATGCGGATCTGCCGGCATAGTTCCGGCTACCAGCTGTTCAGGAGTAAGCACGCTCGTCAGCACCACAGATACGCCGAGGTCTTCCTGAGCATAACTTGTCTGCAGATAGTCGTCCATTGGAAGCGTGACCATTTTCTTGGTTTCTCCCGGGAGCACGAATGCCACTGTCTCAAGCCCTTCAACAACATTAAGCAGATCCTCAGTCTTCGAAGTATTTGGAATCGTGATGTAATTGCCGTTCGTAGTTCTGTAATCTACCGGCTTTACATCGATAACACCCATAACATTACTGACTGCAAGGAATGCGAACATGGCTGCGAAAACAAAGCCAAGCAACAGGAACTTTCTTATCCTCTTAAATCCTTTTACAGTCTTCCAGCCGCTGCTCAGCATGTTGGACAGCCTGTATACAGACGTGTATCTGGCTTTGTATTTTGACGGCAGGCATGCAGTATAATCAAAGTCATTTTCTTCGAAATAGCTTTCATCCATAGCGGTGTAATGCTCATCAACCATTTCTATGTTGGCTGATTCATCAACCACATTGAGCCGTCCGCCGGTATTTATATAAAGGTTATTACCTCTTATGACGACTTTGATATCAGCCTGACGCTCCTCGTCGCTGTAAATATCGACGTTCACGTCATCCTGTCTGAATCCTTTATGTACCGCCATATCCCTGAGGTATATCTTATTCTCGAGCTGATAATCAAGGAATCTCGAAGAGTCATTGTTATATGCCTTGACGATCTTTCCGTCCTTCATTTCAGCGACATGATCGGAGTAGAACTCAGCTATATTCCTTTCATGCGTAACAAGGATGACAAGCCTCTCCTTCGAGATCGTTTTGATTATGTTCATGATCTCAAGGGTATTGGCGCTGTCGAGGTTACCTGTAGGCTCATCCGCAATGATAATGCTTGGGTTTTTTACTATCGCACGCGCAATAGCGACCCTCTGCCTCTGGCCTCCGGAAAGGGATCCGGCGAGCTTGTTTCTGTACTGATCTATTCCGACTTTCTCGAGACAGTACCTTACGCGCGCAGTAACGGTAGTGTTGTCACGAATGCCAATCATGCGGAGTGCAATGGCAACATTTTCAAACACTGTTCTGTCATCAAGCAGGTTGAAATTCTGGAAGATATAGCCTATGCGGGCATTACGTATGCTGTCGATTTTGTTCGATGAGAACCTGGTGATACGCTGTCCGTCTATGGTTATGGTTCCATAATCGACCTTATCAAGTCCTCCGATGGCATTCAGAAGCGTCGTCTTTCCGCAGCCTGAAGGCCCGAGCAGGCAGACGATACCTTTATCCGGCAATGTCATCGAAGTGTTGTTGATGACATGGATCTGATTGGCTTTACCTTTATTGTAATACTTGTTTACCTTATCGATCTTGATCATCCGCTTATGCCTCCTCTCTGAACGCCTTCATGGCACTCTTCGTGAAGATGTGCCTGGAGTATCTGTTGGCGATAATCAGTGACATGAGCAGAAGAACTGCTGCGAGAATGCCGTAATCAAGCGGAGTAAGGTAATACAGCAGCTTTGTGATCTGTTTGAGATCCGAATTAACCAGATTTTGCAGTATACCCTTCTTTACAAGTATCACGAACAGTATGTCAACGCTGTAAGCGATGATCATCATAAGTATGAGCTCGACACGGAGTATGGTGTCAGTATTGCTTTTTGTAGCACCAAGAATCCTGAGTGTCGAGTAGTATGAGTTACGCGACCTCATGATAAGTCTTATTACAGCGTACGCTATGAAGAACAGGATAATGAATTCGAGCGCGAGTCTTGCGTATGTCATGAGGTTGATGACCCCTCCGAATCCTTCCGTTGTATCCGAAAGAGAATCCTTGAGAGCAAGTGTCGTGAATCCTTTGTCATTCAGCTCCTTCAGCGTTGCTTCGGAGTCCTGCTCGTTTATCATGTATGCACTTATCTGATAAAATCCCCTGTCAAAAAGTGCTTTGAAATCATTGTTGCTGATGAATACACAGTTATAGTACATATCGTATTCATCTTTCGGGATCCCTACAAGTTTGTTGCAGTTCTCATTTGTCAGGATCTCATCGACTTTGTACTTTCCTTCGGATTCAAAGAACCTGTTTTGTACCTTGAGTCCAAAGTCTTTTCCTTTAGCTTCATAATCCTTGTAGTAATATGTCTGGTCTTCAAACAGGAACACCTTTCCATCAGGAACATTCGGCGAGGAGTATATTGCCCTCTCATAATCTGCAGAAATTTTCGTTCCGTTAAAGTTCAGTTCGGATTTTGATGTTGCCGCCATCATAGAGACCAGAAGCTCGTTGCTTATGGTATCGCTGGCGTAAACAGTAGAATATCCATACAGTGAGAATTCCGAGTCGGTATCGATCTCATCATCTACGATAATGCCTGCAATCTTTATATCCTCGCTGAAATCGTATGACTGCATTTGGCTCATGTCCTTAAGTCTTACTGTCTGACCGATAAAAGCATCTCCGCCGCTGCTAAGGCCGAAGTATGCATCGCTTGCAGAGTCCAGCTTAATAACTATTTCATAATCATTCTCAGGCATATGACCGTATGTAACCGTCTTGTCTCCGGCTTCAGATATCGGCAGGACCGGGCCTTCAACATAAAATTCGCCCAGACTGAAACTGACACCTGTATCTACAGCGAGATCATTTTTAACTATCCCTCGGATATTCGGAGTGGACTCAATTGCCGCAAAGTCTGCGTCGGTGAAGCTGCTTTCATCATTTTTCTTGATGATTATCCTGTCAGTACTTGTATTGACGAAGTACGGATTGCTGCCCAGCAGCTCGCTTTCGTGCATGCTGTTTTTAGTAGTCGCATACTGGCTGAGCACCGCGGTCGACACAAAGAAATATACTATGAACAGCAGGATGAATTTAGCAGGCAGATTGAACGTATTGCGGACACCAAGTCTGATTTCTGAGGACTTCCGCATTTTTCTCGGCATCGGAGCTTCCGCATGCTGAGTCGGGATGCCGGCTTCGGTTGCTTTCTCCGCTCTTTCTGCTCTGGCTACGCGTCCGTCTCTTCTTCTTGTTCCTTCTTCTTCAAATGCGTTGCTTTCCTGAGCCGATGATGCACCATATTCGCCTATCTCTGAAAGATAGTCATCTGCGGACAGGCGGCGTGAAGCAATTTTCTTGTCTTCAATTATCTTACCGTCGTGCATCGTGAGCTTGCGGGTCACATAAGGCTCAGCCTGCTCATAATTGTGCGTAACGACAACAACGAGTTTGTCTGCAGATACTTTCGCCAGCGTCTCCATGACGCTCTGTGCTGATGCACTGTCAAGGTTTCCTGTAGGCTCGTCCGCTACGATGATAGGCGCATTCTTCGCGAGCGCACGTGCGATAGCTACCCTCTGCTTTTGTCCTCCTGACAGTCTGGAGACTTTAGCATGACGGTATTTACTGAGTCCTACAAGATCGATCAGTTCGAGGATCTTGTTCCTGCACTCTTTCTTTCTTTTGCCCGATAAAAGCATGACGGCTTCAATATTCTGGTAAACAGTGTAGCTGTTGATCAGATTGAAGTCCTGGAAGATGTTGCCTATGTAAGTCTTGCGGTATACCTCGTAGTCTTCCGTACCGTAAGCGGTGGTATCTTCACCGCACACAAACATCTCACCTTCTTCATAGGTATCAAGTCCGCTTATAACGTTCAGGAGAGTGGACTTTCCGCTTCCGCTCTCGCCGGTTATTGCGACGAACTCACCAATGTCGAGGTTGAGATCAATGCGCGAAAAACCCATGCTGACGGAGTCTTCACCGGCATAGTATTTCGAGACCTTTCTTAATTCAATGGTATGAGACAATTATTTACCCTCCCCTTGATGACATGCCGGGCATATCATATTCCCAAATAGTATACCATTCTGACCTGATTTCAGTCTGAATCCTTACAGAATATACATATTGAGCCTTTTCCTGTGCATCGCGCGGCGCACAAGAAAACGGCGCAGATGTTTTCTGCGCCGCCCTGTGTTCAGTTGTTTCAGTTATTAAATCTTGCCGTCCGATCCGAGTACGTTTACGATCTTGTGAGCTACCATATCCTTTACAGCCTGTCTTGCCGGCTTCAGATACTGACGTGGGTCGAAGTGATCAGGATGCTCTGCGAAGTACTTGCGGATGTTACCTGTCATTGCGAGACGGATATCCGAGTCGATGTTGATCTTGCATACTGCAGATTCAGCTGCCTTACGGAGCTGCGATTCAGGAATACCTACAGCATCAGGCATGTTGCCGCCGTACGTATTTACCATCTTTACGAATTCCTGTGGAACTGATGAAGATCCATGGAGAACGATCGGGAATCCCGGCAGTCTCTTTGTTACTTCCTCGAGTACGTCGAAACGCAGTGGAGGCGGTACGAGTATGCCTTCTTCGTTTCTTGTGCACTGTGCCGGTGTGAATTTATATGCGCCATGGGAAGTTCCGATTGCGATTGCCAGAGAATCGCAGCCTGTTCTGCTTACGAATTCTTCAACCTCTTCAGGCCTTGTATAGCTCTCGTGTCCGGCTTCTACTACTACCTCGTCCTCTACTCCTGCGAGTGTTCCCAGCTCAGCCTCTACTACTACGCCATGAGCGTGAGCATATTCTACTACCTGTCTGGTTATAGCGATGTTTTCCTCGAATGGCTTTGAGGACATATCGATCATTACCGATGTGAAGCCTCCGTCGATGCAGCTCTTGCAGAGCTCAAATGAATCACCGTGGTCAAGGTGGAGTGCAATAGGGATCTCAGGATTCTCGATGATAGCAGCCTCTACAAGCTTAACCAGGTATGTGTGGTTAGCATAAGCGCGTGCGCCCTTCGAAACCTGCAGAATTACAGGGCTTCTGAGCTCGCCGGCAGCCTCTGTGATGCCCTGCACGATCTCCATATTGTTTACATTGAAAGCTCCGATAGCATATCCGCCATCATATGCCTTCTTAAACATTTCGGTTGTTGTTACGAGTGGCATAATGTACCTCCTTTTTCAAAATAACACACTATTATTTTACCTTTTAATCCGCATACATTCAACAGCATTTGTGCTTCTTTAAAGTACATAATACCAGGTCAGACCAAGCAAAGAGCCGGTCCGAAGACCGGCTCTCTTTTTGTGTGTGATTTACGCTGCGATTATGCCTCTGGAGCGTAGAAGTCTACGAACTTCTTCAGCTTCTCGTAACGTGCCATTGCAGCTGCCTCGTTCTCCGCGAAGAGCTTCTCTGCTCTTTCCGGATTCTCTCTGGTCAGTCTGTTGTAACGTGCTTCGTTCTTCAGGAACTCCTGATATCCGCCTGCAGGTACCTTGCTGTCCAGTGTGAACGGATTCTTGCCTTCTGCCTTTGCAGCAGGGTTGAATCTGAAGAGGTTCCAGTATCCGCACTCTACGGCCTTCTTCATTTCCATCTGGCAGTTCATCATGCCGCCCTTGATGGAGTGCATCTCGCATGGCGAGTAGCCGATGATGAGGGATGGACCGTCGTAAGCGATGGCTTCGTTCATTGCCTTCAGAGTCTGATTCGGGTCAGCACCCATAGCTACCTGAGCTACATATACATAACCGTAAGCCATAGCAATCTGCGAGAGTGACTTCTTCTCGATTGCCTTACCGGCAGCAGCGAACTGTGCAACCTGTCCGATGTTGGAAGCCTTGGAAGCCTGTCCGCCTGTGTTGGAGTAAACCTCAGTATCGAATACCATTACGTTTACATTCTCGCCGCTTGCAAGTACGTGGTCGAGTCCGCCGTAACCGATATCGTAAGCCCAGCCGTCTCCGCCGAAGATCCATACGGTCTTCTCGCCGAGGAGGTCTTTACGCTCTACGATCTCAGCTCCGATGCCAGCTTTTTCAAGTGCGGCTACGAGATCTTCACCCTTAGCTCTCGATTCAACAGGATCGTTGAATACTGCGTACCAGGCTTCAGCTGCATCCTTGACCTCTGCAGGTACGCCTGCCTCTATGAGAGCCTCAACGTCAGCTTTGATCTTTGCTCTTCTGGCCTTGACAGCCATTCTCATGCCGAGACCGTGCTCTGCGTTGTCCTCGAAGAGGGAGTTGTTCCATGCAGGACCATGTCCGCATGCATCAGTTGTGTAAGGTGCTGTTGCGCCAGGGCCGCCCCAGATGGAGGAGCATCCTGTTGCGTTGGAGATGAATGTGTGATCTCCGCAAAGCTGTGTGATGAGTCTTGCGTATGAAGTCTCAGCACATCCTGCGCAGGAGCCCGAGAACTCGAGGAGCGGAGTCTTGAACTGCGACTTGATTAAGTTGCTGTTGTCCGCGAATTCCTTCTTGACGGATACGCTCTTAACAGCATAGTCGAAGTTCTTCTGCTCTGGGAGCTGCTCTTCAAGCGGCTTCATTGTCAGCGACTTGGTTGGGCATACTGTTACGCATACTCCGCATCCCATACAATCGAGTGGGGATACAGCGAGGCCATACTTATATGCGCCCTTGCTCAGCTTGTGATCAACAGCCTTGAATCCTGCCGGAGCGGCTTCCATCTCAGCTTCATCGAGCAGATATGGTCTGATAGTAGCATGTGGGCATACGAATGCGCATCTGTTGCACTGTGCGCACTTTGTGCTGTCCCACTCAGGAACCATAACAGCAACGCCTCTCTTCTCGTATGCGGAAGCTCCGAGTTCCCACTCACCGTCAACGTGTGGCAGGAATGCGGATACAGGCAGGCTGTCTCCATCCATGTTGTCGATTGGCATGAGGATGTTCTTGACCTGAGTAACGAGAGCTTCAGGTCCCTCGAGAGCAGCCTTCTCAGCGTCTGCTGCAGGGTTAGCCCACTCAGCAGGAACGTCGATCTTGACGAGAGCGTCAGCACCGGCGTCGATAGCCTTGTGGTTCATGTCTACGACATCCTGGCCCTTCTTGAGGTAGGACTTTGTAGCAGCATCCTTCATGTACTTGATAGCGTCTGCCTTTGGCAGTACCTCTGCGAGTGAGAAGAATGCGGACTGGAGAGTTGTATTTGTTCTCTTGCCCATTCCGATCTTAGCGCAGAGATCGATAGCGTCGATTATGTACAGCTGGATGTTGTTTTCAGCGATGTACTTCTTGGCAGCAGCATTGAGGTGCTGTCCGACTTCCTCAGGCTTCCACTGGCAGTTGATGAGGAAGATTCCGCCCGGCTTAACGTCCTGAACGATCTTGAATCCCTTATCAATGTAGGATGGGTTGTGGCAAGCTACGAAGTCAGCCTTGTTGATGTAGTACGAGCTCTTGATCGGCTTGTCACCGAATCTCAGGTGAGAAATTGTAACGCCGCCTGTCTTCTTAGAGTCATACTGGAAGTAAGCCTGTACGTACTTGTCTGTGTGGTCTCCGATGATCTTGATGGAGTTCTTGTTGGCTCCGACTGTTCCGTCGCCGCCGAGACCCCAGAACTTGCACTCGATAGTTCCCGAAGGAGCTGTGATCGGTGCTGGCTTTTCTTCGAGCGAGAGGTTTGTAACGTCATCTACGATGCCGATAGTGAACTTTCTCTTTGGCTCGTCCTTGAGAAGCTCATCATAAACTGCGAATACTGATGCCGGAGGTGTATCCTTCGAACCGAGTCCGTAACGTCCGCCGATAACCTTTACATCGTTCATTCCAGCCTCAGCGAATGCTGTCATTACGTCGAGGTAGAGTGGCTCGCCAAGAGCACCAGGCTCTTTTGTTCTGTCGAGAACAGCAACCTTCTTGCATGTCTCAGGCAGTGCAGCGATCAGCTTGTCTGCTCTGAACGGTCTGTAAAGTCTTACCTTGATGAGACCGACCTTCTCGCCCTTTGCGTTGAGGTAGTCGATAACTTCCTCAGCAACGTCGCAGATGGATCCCATAGCGATGATGACTCTGTCAGCATCAGGTGCACCATAGTAGTTGAAGAGCTGATAATCTGTTCCGAGTTTCTCGTTGATCTTGGCCATGTATTTCTCAACAACTTCAGGAACTGCATCATAGAACTTGTTGCATGCTTCTCTGTGCTGGAAGAATACGTCGCCATTCTCGTGAGAACCTCTCAGATGAGGATGATCAGGGTTCAGGCAAGCATCGCGGAACTTCTTGACTGCATCCATATCGCACATTTCCTTGAGATCTTCATAGTCCCATACTGCGACTTTCTGAATCTCGTGGGATGTTCTGAATCCGTCGAAGAAGTTCAGGAAAGGAACTCTGCCCTCGATAGCAGCCAGGTGAGCTACAGGACCGAGGTCCATAACTTCCTGTACATTGCTCTCAGCGAGCATTGCGAATCCTGTCTGACGGCAAGCATAAACGTCTGAATGGTCTCCGAAGATATTCAGCGCGTGAGTCGAAACTGTACGAGCCGATACATGGAATACTGCAGGAAGGAGCTCACCGGCGATCTTGTACATGTTAGGGATCATCAGGAGGAGTCCCTGGGAAGCTGTGTAAGTTGTGGTGAGTGCGCCAGCTCCGAGTGAGCCGTGTACAGCACCAGCAGCACCAGCTTCAGACTCCATCTCGACTACCTGTACAGTAGATCCGAAGATGTTCTTGCGTCCAGCAGCTGCCCACTGGTCTACATAGTCTGCCATTGGCGAGGACGGAGTGATCGGATAGATTCCGGATACCTCTGTGAACGCGTAGGAGACATGTGCAGCAGCGTTGTTGCCGTCCATTGTTTTGAATTGTCTCTTCATTCTTTCATCTCCCTTTAAAAAGATTTTGAAAATAAGTGATAGTTAGTAAAAAAGCACTTTTTTGAAATAATATGGTGAAATAATTATTTCCGTTGGTAGTTTTGTCCCGTTACCCTTTTTATTACATGTTTTCAACGAGTGCCTGCGTATCCTTTGCGATCATCAGCTCTTCGTTGGTCGGGATTACGAATACTCTGACCTTCGAACCTTCGCCTGTGATCTCAACTTCCTTGCCTCTGCAGTTGTTCTTCTCTTTATCAATGTAGAGATCCATGAATCCGAGATTTGCGCAGACTTTTTCTCTCAGCTCAATATCATTCTCGCCGATACCTGCTGTGAATACCATTGCATCTACATGACCGAGCTCTGCAGCATATGCACCGATGAAGCGCTTGACGGATCTGAGAAGCATTTCTCTTGCAACGTGAGCCTTGTGGTTGCCCTCAGCCTCTGCCTTGGTGATGTCTCTGCAGTCACCGGAGATCTCGGAAATAGCGAGGAGTCCGGACTTCTTTGTCATCATATCTGTGATCTCTTTTACAGGCATTCCTGTCTGCTCATAGATGAAGCTGACAACTGTAGGGTCGATCGATCCGCAGCGTGTGCCCATTACGAGACCTTCGAGCGGCGTGAGTCCCATCGATGTGTCATAGCACTTTCCGTCCTTGACAGCTGTGATGGAAGATCCGTTTCCGAGGTGGCATGTGATAACATTGATGTCCTTGAGATCCTTGCCCATGAGCTCAGCAACTCTGTTGGCAACATAGCGGTGGCTTGTGCCGTGAGCTCCGTATCTCTGAACATGATACTTCTCGGCATATACCCAAGGGATAGCATAATATTTGCACTCATCAGGCATTGTTCTGTGGAATGTTGTGTCGAATACGACAACGCCCGGAGTGTTAGGCAGAACCTTCTTGCAGGCTCTGATTCCTACGAGTGCAGGAGGATTGTGGAGAGGTCCGAGTGTGCAGAGCTCTTCGATTCCTGCCTCTACTTCGTCAGTGATGATCTCTGACTTATCGAAGATATATCCTCCCTGTACGATCCTGTGGCCTACAGCGCCGATCTCGCTCATGTCTGCGATAACGCCGTGTTCCTTGTCGGTCAGCGCATCGATAACAAGCTGCATTGCAACGCCGTGATCAGGCAGTGCGATGTCTTTGTCAAATACTGTGCCCGCATCGGTCTTGTAATTCATGTGACCGTCTTCGCCGATTCTCTCGCAGAGACCCTTAGCAAGAACTGCCTCGTTGTCCATGTTGATCAGCTGATACTTCAGGGATGAACTTCCTGTGTTGACTACCAGAATTATCATGTTGTGTTTCCTTTCATATATAATTTTTAGACGCAACGTAAGACAGATGAACGTCAATAACGTCGCTAAAAATCCGCATATATTGTATCACAATAATGCGGATTTTCTCTACCCTATCAGGTGTATTATTACCGTTAATTTTGTATTGATTCTTCTTCCTCTTTCTCAGCCTGTATTCTGGCCAGTTCTTTGCGGATAAGATTGACACTGTACCGCTTCGTATCGAACTTTCCGTCTCCGCCCGGACCCCATGCAAGGCTTTCCATCTCGGCACCTGCAAGAGGCAGATATACCCTGAACTCTGTACCTGTTCCCGGCTCAGAGTCTACATAGATTTTGCCCCCGTGCGTCTCAACAATCTGTGCCACAATGGCCAGTCCAAGGCCGGTTCCCTTTCCGGATTCCTTGGTAGTATAAAACGGGTCGAATATTCTGGAGACAGTCTCGGTATCCATCCCGCACCCGTTATCCTTGAACCTGAGCACCACTTCCTCGCCAGAAATCCTGGTAGATACAAGAAGCGTGCCGCCCTCCTCTCTCATTGCATCATACGCATTGAGCACTATGTTCATTACGAGCTGGGATATCTGTGTGCGGTCAGCCCTTATTTTTTCACCCTCTGCATTGAAGTTGGCCTTTACCTCAACCTCCTTCGGCTTGGCAGGCAGGGTCACCTTAAGAGCGCTCCGGATCACCTCATCCACATCTATTTCTTTAAAGTTCTCCTCATTTCCCTTCTTGGTAAGCTCCGCCAGTCTGGTCACAATGTCTTTTGCCTTTACCGAAGCATCGTATATTTCCATGAGGTTGTCCTGCAGCTCTGTCGCATCTGCCGGCAGCATCTCCATGGTCATAATGCTGTAACCCATTATAGGTGTAAGGAGATTGTTGAAGTCGTGTGCGATGCTTGCAGTCATGGTGCCGATCGTCTCAAGCCTCTGATGGTGAGCAAGAGCCTGCATCTTCTGGTTGATTTCCTCCATGGCTTCATTCTTCTTTTTCAGAACGCGGAGTTCTGCCGAGCTTGCGGCATTGGCACGTCTCATCAGGATAAGAAGCAGAAGAAGTCCGGCAACGCCAACCACTCCGAGTCCGCCATAAAGGAGTATCCCTTCCGCAGCTTCCCTGGAAGGGGCGATCGCATCTTCATAATTTGCCAGTATGCCCATGGCAAATTCACCGTTTACGGTGCTTCCGCTCGGGAGAGCAACCATTCTGGCTGTATACGGGTTCCCCTCATCATCAACGGTATCCACGGATATGCCGTCAGCTATTCCTTCCTTCTGGCAGCCCATCATGAAGTCCCTGAAACTGGAAAACCTTTCACCAGCTTTAGCTTCCGTTTCCTTTATGACCGGCCCATCAGGCCCTGAAGTCATGGCGATGACTGACGCTGTATCAAGAAGCATTATCTCACGGTCATTGTTCCTGCCTATCGCCATGCTGTACAGTCTTAAAAGATCGATCAGGATATCGTAAGTGATGTCTCCCTCAGCCTCCTGATGCCATGCCATATAGTAGGCATTATTGTCGTCCTTCCACAGCGACATACCGTTGGCGTCACCGCCGGTCACCTGATAATACGATTTATTCCCTGTTGCCGTACAAAGAATCTTGCCTTTGTAGTTCATGACAAGATCGGCATAGATAGGATTTGTTGCCAGTGTATTGTTGCTTATATAGTTTTCAAGCCTTGATGTGCTTTCACTTTCTTTCCAGTTTGCGATCTCGGTCCTGAGTCTTTCGCGTCCGAGGAACGTCTCTGCCTCACGCTGTATAGCATTTATTGAATTCTCCAGATTTATGTCCCCGGAGCGCATTAAACTATACAGCTGGGTGTCTTTCTCGGTTATGATGCTGCTGTCGAACCTCTCGAAAGACCTCCAGACGCCGTTGATACCGATCGCAATGCACAAAACCGCCACTACGAGAGCTGCTATAAAAAATTCTCTTTTGGCAGTCCTCTTTTTCAACAATAATACCTCCGTTGCCTTTTCACGGACCGCGATCCGGTCCGCCTGTCTTTATGAGTCATATTTTAACATGAAGAGAAACAAAAAAGTACATATTATGTGGCAAGTGTGGTAATATTACACTATGTATGGGGTCTGAGAACAGATCATTAATGATAGGAGGCTCACATGGCAGACAAAGTTCTGGTAGTGGACGATGATAAAGCGATTTTGACTATGCTCCACAAAGCTCTGAAGAGCAACGGCATAGAAAACGACCTTGCCATAAGCGGCGAGGCTGCGCTTGAGTTACTTGAGGTCAACAAGTACGACCTTATCCTTCTCGACATCAACATGCGCGGCATCAATGGATTCGAGGTCATTCAGCGAATCAGATCCAAAGGCCTGACTACACCGGTAATGGTAGTAAGCGGTCGCAAAGAAGATCAGGACGCACTTTATGGACTTGAGATAGGCGCAGACGACTACATCATCAAGCCGTTCAATCCTGTGACACTTGTAGCAAAGGCAAAAGCCCTTATCAGAAGGAGCCGCGAGCGTTCACCTCAGAGCTCGTCAAACATTATCGAAGCCGGACCGTTCACATATAACACTTCTACATTGAGGTTTTATAAGAACGATGTAGAGATCCCTCTGTCCGCCAAAGAGAACTCCATGATCAAACTCTTCATCGATAATGTTGACCACATTTTCTCAAAAGACATGATTTACAGTGTCATCTGGGGTGAGACCATCATTGATGAGAATGCCATCATGGTTTATGTCAACAGACTCCGGCAGAAAATCGAAGATGATCCGTCTAACCCGCGTTATCTCATCACAGTACGCGGTCTGGGATACCGCTTCACGGTCAGATAATGGCTATACGGTCAAATGTAAAAACGCATTAAAAAAGTTACATATCCGGGCAGTTTGCTCCGTGTATGTAACTTTTTAGGTTTTATTCAGGCTTTTCCGAAAAAAGTCTATTCCCCTTCAGCCTCGGATGCGCCGGCGTCAGCATCTGCATTTGCGGCAGCGTCTGCACCAGCATCTGCATTTGCGCCAGCGTCTGTACCAGCATCAGCATCTGCACTGTCGTCAGCTGCATCATCAGATTCCTTCTCTGCCTCTTTCTCCTGCTCTTTTATGAACTTTTGGGCATCGCTGTACGACATCTTTACATAGTTGATCGATTCGTCACCCTTTTTCACCTTGATCTTTACCTCTCCGCCGAAAGCACGTGTCTGAGGCTTTATTGAACTCAGGAAATACGCTCCCATGTTTTTGAGCGTCTCGGTGCCTTCTTCTCCCTCGAACTGTTTAAGCTCATCTTCAGAAGCATTCTCATCAGCATTTAGCCAGATCTTTATAGTATTCTTCTCGGCACGCACTTTCATTTTAACGTGCTCGCTGACCGGAACATCATTGTACATCTGATCGATGCCGTTATCCTTTACATACTTTTCAATCGTTGCCGGCTTGCTGAAATAGTTGTATCCGCCCGCAAACGCGAACATGATAACAAGCACGCCGAAGATCATGACCGCAAGTATTATATTATTAGGTCTGCTCTTCTTTTCTTCTTCTTTGTTCGCTTCTTTTCGTGCTGCTTTTGCGTCTCTTCTTTCAGCCTTCTTCTGGCGTTTTGCTTCGGTTGATGCTTTGAGTTCTTTGTTATCTTCCATTTTTATTCTCTCTTCCTGTTACAAATTCCCGTTTATTATAGCCCCGACAGCCCTTTCAGGCAATGAGGTTTACAAGTTTTCCGCTCAAAATGTGAACCCAAGGATGTCTATAATCACGCCCCAGCATATACCCAGCGCGAGCAGCACTGCAGTTATCGCAACATTTTCCCTGTGGTGACTGTTTGTCCTGAAAAGTACGAGCAGTCCGACTCCCGCTCCTACAAGAAGGCCTGCCATAAGCTGTCCGCAGGTAAGAAGTCCTTCAAGATACATCTGCGTGATTACTACCGAGGCTGCGCAGTTCGGAATGAGTCCGATGATGCCTGTGAATATCGTGCCGAGCAGAGGGATCGACGACAGAAGCGAAGCGATCGTCTCCTTGCCCGCAAATCCCATAATAAGGCTCAGCGCAAAAGATATCACGAATATGAACCCTGTGATCTTCAGGGTATGAATGAAAGCAGAATGGACAATGCCGCCCTCTTCTTCTTCGCAGCCGCAGTGTTCGCGCTCACAGAGGTCATGTATATGCTTGTCGGCATGGAAGCCGTAGCGTATGACGCGCGAGGCAGCGTCAACAACGATTCCGCTGATGAGGGCTATGACGAACTTAGCTGCAAGGATCTTTCCTATTACAGCCGGCGCCACCGATGAGCTGATAAAGATCGGGATCATCTCATCGGAGGTGGAGAGGAACACGGCAATAAGCGTACCCGCCGTGATCACTCCACCCGAGTACAGACTCGCGGCGCCGGCCGAGAATCCGCACTGTGGTATGAGTCCGATGCCCGCTCCGAGCACATGGCTCAATCTGTTGATACGTGAAAGCATGGCGACTGACTGGTCTTCAGTTTTATCCTCGAGCCATTCCATCGCCAGATATGTAATAAACAGGAACGGTATCAGTGTGATCGTGTCCTTTACTGTATCTTTCAGTGAATCAATTATTACAGCCATGCGCCCATTATAATACAAAGCTGTTCGTTTATCACGATTTATTATACTAATGTTGGCCGCACTCGGTATCAACTTGTCAAAGCGCTCTTTCTAAAGTGAAAATGTCAAGTTTTACTCTCTTTGGCAGCTGTTTTCATGAATATAACTTGTATCAATTGCTCCTTCTAAACAATAATGACAAGTCAACCGTCGATTTAACTTGTCAATGTCTTTCTTTTTCTTAAATTTATCAAGTTGTATATATACCGGAAACTTTTTTCTCTGGATACGCAACGCAAGACTTGTCACTTTCGAATCATTTTTCAACTTTGGCAAGTTTACAAGTTTAATTGAAGATACTTTCATACTTTCTTATTGATTTAATTTGCGTTGACACCGCATGTGAAACATGATATAAAAATGATATCAAAATGATATCACACCATCTTCTATTCATAAGAATATATACAGGAATCATTGATCAAGGAGGATAAAAAATATGGCAGATGATAAACATGTTGAATTCGAGACTCAAGTCGAGGAAGTGGCTAAAATCAAGACGGTCGCAAAGGCAGAACCGGTCGTTCAGAAAATCATAAACCCGCCGAGCGGTCTGCTCGTGCTGGCAATTCTCATCTTCCTGTGCCTCATGGTACCCGTGTTATTCATAAGCGGAGCAACGGCATGGGGCGGCGGAGGTATAAGGATACTTCTGGCGATACTGCTCTGCATCGTGCTTCCGTTCATGTTCGCAGGGCTCCGCAGTGTAAGGCCTAACGAGGCTCTGGTACTCACTCTGTTCGGCAAATACTACGGCACCATCGTTAAGCCGGGATTCTTCTTCGTGAACCCTTTTGCAAGATACAACAACCCGGCATATGAAAGCCAGGCGGCAGCGGAACTCGCAGAAGTTGGCAACGCAATGAAAGGTTCCAGCCTCAAGGGAAGCAAGACCGGCAGCACAAGAGTCAGAAAGACCGTGTCACTCAAGCGGGCTACCCTCGACAACGGCACACAGAAAGTCAACGACGCTCTCGGCAACCCTATCATCATCGGCGCAGTAGTTCTCTGGCACGTAGAGGATCCTACAAAAGCAGTATTCAATGTAGAAAACTACACTGAATTCCTGTCGATCCAGACAGACTCCACCATAAGAAACATGGCAAGGCTCTACCCTTACGATGTGTTCGATGATGGACTTGATGACGACACTTCAGGCAAAGCCGAGCAGACACTTCGCGGAAGTTCGCAGGAAATCGCCGAAAAAATGCAGGTGGAGCTCGCTGAGAAGGTTGCGTTTGCAGGACTCGTTATTGAGGAAGTCCGCATAACGCACATCGCTTACGCTGAAGAAATAGCAGCAGCGATGCTCCAGAGACAGCAGGCATCGGCAATAATCGCAGCCCGTGCCAAGATCGTCGACGGAGCTGTCAGCATGGTAAAGATGGCTATCGACAAGCTTAATGACGAAGACATAGTGAACCTCGACGAGGAGCGCAAGGCTCAGATGGTATCAAATCTGCTCGTAGTGCTCTGCGGCAACAAGGACGCACAGCCAATAGTAAACAGCGGCTCAATCTACTAATTATGTGAGGTATCCATGCCCGGAAACAATAATGAAAACAACGGAATAAGCGGACCTGAGCTTGATGCCCGCGAAGAAAAGCTGCTTAAGCGCAAAGAACGGCTGGATGCTCTTGAAGCCGGCATAAAGGCCAGGGAGAAAGAGCTTGCCGCGAAAGAGTCCAGGAGAAAGCAGATCGTGCTTCGTCTGCCCGAATCGCTGTGGAACGAGATAGCAAGGTGGGCCGAAGATGATTTCAGGTCGATAAACGGACAGATCGAATATCTGCTCACAAAAAGTGTCAGAGAGCGTAAATAGCTCTCTGACACTTTTTACTTCTGTTTTATCAGGTAATCGAGCACACGTTTGTTGAAGTCCTTAGCCTGTTCGTATACACCGTGACTGTAGCCTTCATACATATATAGCTCCGCGCCTGGTATCCTCTCTGCAAGTTCTTCAGATGCTTCCCCTCCAAGCACCTTGTCGCTGTCCGCTCCGATTATGAACACCGGACAGCTTATTTTATCCAGCTCATCATATGCGTCATGTTCCAGGCAGGATTCGCAGAGTATCCGGAATCTCGTGTAATCCTTCGGTTTAACGAGCGCAAGCAGCTTATTCAACTTCCTGCCACGCTCCAGATAAGCGCCGGTATACGAACGCTCTGCAGTATCGAGCATAATACCTTTATAATCATCCTTATCAGCCATTCTGAGCCATGTTTCAAGCGAATCTCTCATGATATCGTTCGGCCTTGAAGCGGTAACCGCCAATACCAGACTTTTCGCCTTGTCAGGATGACGAAGAGCCAACTGCTGTGCTATCATTCCGCCCTGCGATACCCCATACACATGCGCAGAATCTATTTCCAGCTTATACATGATTGCGGCAATATCATCCGCCATGTTCTTCGTGGTAAACCCTTTGAACATCCTGTTTCTTCTGCTGAATACAAACACTCTGAAGTCTTTGGCAAAACAACGGTACATGACAGAGAACGGAACAGCAACACCTTTGGCCGTCTTGAATCCATCCCCTACTCCCGGAAGCATGATCAGCACATCATCGCCGGATCCGAAGCTTATGTAATCGCAGTCGTGCCCGTTGAATCTTATATTTCCGTTTTTCGCGTTCAGAAACATTTTCTTCCCCCGTCCGTATCAGTCCGTTCTGCGGTTCATCAGCATGATGGAAACAAGTATAAGTGCAGTACCTATAAGAGATGCCGGAGGCAGATTCTCGTTAAATATCAGCCCTCCCAGAATCGTGGCCACCACGAGTTCCAGCGAGCAGAACACTGGTACCTTGCTGGTCTCCGTCAGGCCCTGTATGCCCGCAAAATAAAGCAGGTATGCAATAGTGGTAGGTATAAGGCCGAAAAGAAATCCCCACATCAGTATCTGAGGATTGAACGGATCGCTCATGACCGAGAACGGCCTCGCGACCGCCAGTGTGAAAACCGCCGCAAAGAAGAAATTGTATGTTGCCACCACGAATGGAGATGCTTCATCAGTAGCAAGTCTTCCGAAAATGTTCTGTGTCGAATATGCGAATGCAGCTCCGATTCCGAACAGCAGCCCAACGACTGAAACGCCCTCGAGTGACAGCCTGCCTCCTGTTGCGGCAAGCATGCATCCAAACACGTTGGCAGCCAGTGCTATCAGCTTGTTTTTTCCGATTCTCTCATGGAACAGCAGTTTTGACTGTATGCTCGTAAATATAGGTGCCATGTAAAGAATCGCAGCAGCAAGCGACATGCCGAGTCTGCTCACTGCGTTGGTGTAGCAAAGGTTATTGAGCGACATCGACACAAATCCGAGGAGCGCGCACGAAAGCAGCGTCCGCTTTCCGACCCTGAAGGACGCGGTCCCCTCTTTTACAAGGGTGATCGTAAGCAGGAGAAGGAACGCAAAGGTCATCCTCATGAACGTGGTGTATTCTGAGGTAGACCCTATTGCGTCGAGCACTTTGACGAACAGTCCGATCGTTCCCCAGAGAATGCCCGACAGCATTATTAGCAAATATTTCCTGAAAACCCTGTTATCCATTTTTAAGTGAGTCAGAGACGGCCGGACGCCGTCTCTGTTTTATCGCTTTCTCTGTTTTTTATTTCGGCGTGTATTCTGCCGGCACTTCGATCACCATGTCTGACGTCGGGAACGTTGCGCACGGATGGATGTAATCCCATTTGATGTCCGCCCATCTCCTGTTCTCGTTCTCAGCCGGAGCAAAGTATGAGCCGGAGATCACCTTGGAGCGGCACCAGCCGCACTCACCGCTCCTGCAGCGTGAAGGTGCGGTAATGCCCGCTCTTTCGATCGCTACAAGGATAGGTTCCTCTGCACTGGCCCTGAAGTCATATTCTCTGGTACCCTGTCTTGCCTTGATATTGAATTCCCTGCCCTTTGCTTCAGCCGGGAATCCCTCAGCTTCTGCTATTTTTTTTGTTACGCCCAGCATCTCGCAGCGGATGTTCTTCTTCGGGAGTCCAAGCTTACCGAGTTCTCCCTTGAGAAATCTGTACATCGCTTCAGGTCCGCATACGAATACGCTGTATGGTTCTTTCGCGTACTTCTTAATGAGGTCTGCAGTGATGAATCCGTGCTCGAAGCCTTCAGCCTCTTCATCCGAGAGAACGTGAACGACATGTACTTTATCGCACTTTTCTGCTATGTAGTCGAGCTCTTCCTTAAAGAGTATCTGCTCTCTGGTCCTGCTTCCGAACAGTATCGTCAGATCGAAATCTTCAGTTCCGTCAGCTATTGCCTGCGCCATCGAGAGGAACGGTGTAATACCGCTTCCTCCTGCCAGAGCTACAATATGCTCCGGATCGCGCAGCGGTTCATAATAGAAGTTGCCCTGAGGTCCGGATGAGAGCACCTCGTCGCCCTCTTTGAACTCCTTCAGCATGTGTTCTGCTGCGAATCCGCCCGGATTGCTGCGTACTGTTACCGACACGACTCCCTTGAGCGCATCTTTAGGGCACGAGCTTATCGAATATGGCCTGCTGACAGAGCTGCCGTCAATATTCAGCTTGAGCGAGAGATACTGCCCTGCGCGGAAATAAGCGACCGGCCCCCCGTTCTTTGAGCGCATGAGGAAGGTTTTAGCGCCTGCTCCTTCATGATCTATAACTTTATCTACTACCAGTTCCTGGAAGTCCGGATGCAGGTCTCTGGCATGGTTGTTGATCGCATAGTCGGCTGTGATCTCACTGGCTGGAGCTGCCTGGATAGCCATCTCGCGCACTTTAGCCATATTTTTGAACTTCAGCATGTCGAGCGCGCCGATCAGTCCGATTTTAACTTTTACTGCCATGACTCTACCTCCCTTCTTCCTTAAGATCCCTGATAGCAAGGCGAGCCATCAGCCTGCCGCATACGTAAGCCGAGCTGTATCCGTCTCCTCTCGGACCTGCTGCGCCTATAGGTCTGAGTCCCTTAATCGGATAGTCTTCATTCAGCATCATCATTCTGGCCATCATGCCGTCCCAGTCAGCCGTCTCGTAGCCGTATACGGAACCTTCAGGCGTCCCGAGATACCTTGCAAAGGTCCACGGCGATGCTACGCAGATCTCCTCGATATACGGCTCGATATCGATGCCCGCACGGTCCTTCAATGTTTTAATGAACTTTTTTGCGTATTTGTTTTTGTATGCAACATAGTCTTCCTGAGAAAGGTTGCTCCACTCTTCGCGGTTGCCCATAGATGTGAAAAATCCCATTGATGTTCCTGCAGGTGAAGCATCAGGATTAACTACATTATTGCAAAGGAAGATAGTAAAGTTGTTTTTGTCGAAACCTCCGAGGATGTTCTTGTATTCCTGTACGGAATCCGACGTATCCGCGAAGAATATGCAGTAATCCTTTATACCAAGCTCTTCGGCTGTCTTGTTTAGGCCTACATAAACGGTGTACATTCTGGCGCTGTAGTTTTTGCCTCTTGCAGCAGACAGCTTCTTCTCCCTTTCAGGGATCAGTTCCTTCGGTACCATCTTCGCATAAATGATATCCGGATTGATATTTGCGAGCACGTAGTCGCACCCTACTTCTCCGCAGCTTGTGCGTACGCCGCACAGCTGGTCTCCGTCAAACAGGAACTCCTCCGCCCTGCAGTTGAACCAGATGTCTCCGCCCAGCTCCCTTAGTCTTTCTACCATCGCATTGCTTATCTCATGCGAAGTGTGGGCCGGTATGTACGCAGCGCGTGATACATACTTCATGAACATGTTGCAGTAATGGATAAATGCCATGCGGTCCAGGTCTATTCCGAGGTATCCCCAGTATGTAGACATGATGTCGCAGCATCTCTGAGGAAGTCCCATGGCCTTCCATACTCTGGTCACAGGGTATGATCCCGTCCTGAGAAGGTTAGGATACTTTTCCTTGAGCACGTTTGAATCAGCCTTGCCATTGGATGCACTGATATATGCGGTACCGGCAACCGTCTCGTTGAGCAGTTCAAAGTACTCCTCCATCTTAGGACGTGAACCCGGAACGTAGTATTCCATCTTGTTGATGAAGTTCTCACATCCGAAAGGCATGCTTACGTCCATCGGCGCTCCGTCCTTATATTTGCTTATGATCCGGAAGCAGTCAGGAACTTCTTTCCAGTCCACCTTCACACCGTAATCCATCATCATCTGACGGATCTCTGCAGGATCATCTTCGCTTCCGATATCGCAAAGCTCGTGCAGTGAAGGCTCGAATTCGAACCTTCCTCTTCTGAAACTTGTTGCGCAGCCGCCCGGCAGATTGTGCTGTTCTATCAGCAACACCTTTTTACCCTCGACAGCGCTGTGAAGAGCTGCCGACAGACCCGCATTGCCTGCGCCGACGACAACTATGTCATAATGTTTATTCAAGCAATACACCCCCTTTGTCAATTGGGCAAACAACAGTATTTATCAACGCTTAAGTTAACATTTGATAATTAATTATATTCCCATAATTGTTTGAAAAAAAGTCCAAAAAGCTTATCATTATGGTATGGATAATCTTACAGAACGTGACCGGCAGGCACAGGAATTATCAGGTGAAATTATCACTCTTGCCAGGAATTCGATCCTTGTTAATCTTCGTTTCATGGACCGGGCTGTTGGCAATTTTCGCTGCGTCCCGAATATGAATTACGGTTTTGCTTCAGGCGGTGGATTCGTGATGTACAGTCCCTGGACTCTCATACTCACCTACAGGCAGGAGCAGAATCTCATACCCCGCAACCTGCTCCACGGCATTCTTCACAGCGTATTCAGGCACAGCATCGTAGGTCCCGGTATCGAAAGATCAAAGTGGGATCTCGCATGTGACATCGCGGTTGAAGACTCGATCAACGGACTTGAGCGCGACTTCCTGAAGGTGAAACGCCAGGACGGCCAGTCTGCTGTCACCTCCATGCTGAGAGAGAAACTGACAGCGCTTACAGCTGAAAGGATATACCATTATCTCAACAGCGGCGAAGTGTCAATGACCAAGTGCTTTGAATGGAGCGAGCTTTTTGCCGGAGATCAGCATGATCTATGGTACGGCGGCGGCTCCCCTGATCAGACCGTCACGAGTGAAATTGATCTCCGTGAGCTCTGGGATGATATATCAAGGCGGATGCAGACGGAACTTGAACTGTTCCGCAATGACAGCAGTGCCCTCACGCAGAATCTCAGAGACATCAACCGCGTGAGATACAATTACACTGAATTTCTGAAACGTTTCGGCATCCATTCCGAAACGATCCGTCTGTCCGAAGAGGAATTTGACAACAACTACTACACTTACGGTCTCGATCTCTATGGCGACATCCCGCTCATAGAACCTCTCGAATACAGAGATAAGAAGAACATACGGGACTTCGTTATCGCCATAGATACGTCAGGCAGCGTAAAAGGTGAAATAGTTCAGAAGTTTGTACAGCACACGCATGACGTTCTGGCAGCCCAGAACTCTTTTGACACCATTATCAACCTGTATATTATTCAGTGCGACGATGAGATCAGGGATGTTGAGGTCATAAAATCTGCTGATGATTTTGAAAGATACTTCATCGACAAGGAGATCAAAGGCCTCGGCCGCACGGACTTCAGACCGGTTTTTGAGTATGTGGGCAAGCTTCTGGAAGAGCGCAGACTTACCGATCTCCGGGGAGTGCTCTACTTCACTGACGGAATGGGTAAATTCCCTGAAAAAGCTCCCGGCTACGACGTGGCATTTATCATACACAATGACAGCATGAGAGATGTATGGGTCCCTGACTGGGCTATGAAGATCGAAATGCAGGGTAAAGAGATTATGGGACTGTAAAGGTTCGATCGATGGAAAGATTTGAGATAGGAAATGATAAAATAGTAAACGGACGCATAATCGAAGGCTCTTTCGTGGAAGACCCTGAGATCACCTCACTCATCATTCCCGAAGGTATCACAGACATTGGTGAGCTCGCTTTCTATGGATGCGCCAATCTGAGGGAAGTCTCTTTCCCTTCGAGCCTGCGTTACATACGTGAAGAAGCGTTCGGCGAATCCGGAATAACAGAGGCGATGCTGCCCGCCGGGCTGGAGCTGATCGAAGAAAAAGCATTCTTCAACTGTGAATCACTTCGCAGAATAGATGTGCCGGGCATCTCAACAGTTGTCGGCAGCGATGCTTTCGGCTGCTGCGATCATCTGCACGAAGGATATATCGCATGCGGTTATCCGGAAAAAACAAGGCACCATGAGGAGCTGCAGTATACCCTGCTCTGGTGCTCCTGTCCTGAGAGGCACAACGCGGAAATCGGCAAGCGGGCAGAAGACTTCATACACAAATACGAAGACCTTATCATGGAATGGGTTATAAAATACAACAACATTCCTGCCATGAGCGGAATAGCAGGCCGCGGTCTGCTTCGCGGTAACATTGGCAGTTACATAATAGAATCAAATCTTGCAGGAACAAATGAAATCACAGCTCTGCTGATGTCCATTAAGGGACACGCAGAAGAAGGAGAGTTTGAACTATGAACATCGCAGAAGCCAAGACCCAGCTCGTCAATACGATCAAGGCATATTCTGTCCGCGACAGATTCGGCAATTATATTCTGCCGGTCGAAGATCAGAGACCTCTTTTCCTGATGGGTCCCCCGGGTATAGGCAAGACAGCCATAGTACGTCAGGTTGCAGAGGAGCTTGGGATCGGACTGGTCAGTTACTCCATAACTCACCACACCAGGCAGTCGGCGTTGGGACTTCCGAAGATAGTTCACAAGACTTACGAGGGCCACGAATATGACGTATCCGAATACACGATGAGCGAGATCATCTCATCCGTATATGATGTGATGTCGGAGACCGGCCTTAAGGAAGGCATTCTCTTTCTGGATGAGGTCAACTGCGCATCGGAGACCCTCACCCCTTCCATGCTGCAGTTTCTGCAGTTCAAAACATTCGGAAAGCATAAGGTCCCGGAGGGATGGATCATAGTCACAGCCGGCAATCCCATCGAGTACAACCGCAACGCCAAGGAATTCGACGTGGTGATATGGGACAGGCTCAAGCGAATCGACATTGACCCGGATTTTGATGCCTGGAAGTCATACTCCTACAGCACAGGTATACATGCTTCCGTTGTCACCTATCTGGAAGCACGCAGATCCAATTTCTACAGGATCGAAGAGACCGCGCTCGGAAAACGCTTTGTAACTGCCAGAGGCTGGACTGACCTTAGCAGGATCATAAGCATATATGAGGAACTCGGACTTGCTGTTGACAAGTCACTTGTCGCTCAGTATCTGCAGTATCCTGAAACAGCAGGCGATTTTGCTTCATACTACGACCTGTTTAACAAGTACAAATCTGATTATAAAATCGCAGCGATCCTGTCCGGCACGGAAGAACCCGTCATCGTTCAGCGTGCAAAGGACGCGCCTTTTGATGAGCGGCTCGCTCTTACCGGCCTTCTGCTCGATAATATCAATTCAGATATTTCAGAGGTCATAAAGACCGAGGACTGTGTCGCTGAGCTGGTCAGGCTGCTCAGGCAGGTGAAAGAAGGTGCCGATATCTCAGAAATAACTAAAGAGGAGGAAGAGATCTATCATCGCTTCCGCAGGATGGGCGTTCTCTCTGCAGATGCCCGTCTGAAATACGAGACTGTGCTGGACTTTCTGAGGCATCACGAACACGCAGCCGGTTTTACCGCTGTAAAAGCTGACTACGATAAGATGGTGGCAGACATGAAAGCTGCTGCTGCTGAAGCCCGCATAAAGCTGGATAATCTCTTCGCTTTTGCAGAAAAGGTATGGGGCCAGGGGCAGGAAATGGTGATCCTGGTCACTGAGCTTACTATAGGTTCATATTCATCGAGGTTCATAGCGCGATATGGATGCGATGCGTATTATAAAAATAATGATTCACTAAAGCTGTATGAAAGAAAACTTGAAATCCTGAAGAAAGGAGAAAAATTATGGCAGCAAAGTACGATGTAGTGGTTGTCGGAGCCGGAAACGCCGGCCTCAGTGCAGCTGTCAAATGTGCTGTCGAAGGGAAAAAGACCCTGCTCATTGATCAGCACAATCTGCCCGGAGGATGCGCGTCCAGCTTCAGAAGAGGACGGTTCGAGTTTGACCCGAGCGTCCATGAGATCTGTGACTTCGGCCCAGAAGATAATAAAGGCCATGTCAGGCTTCTCATGGAAAGAAACGGTGTGAACGTCGACTGGATCACTGTGCCTGAGTGCTACAGATGTATCTCTACATACTCAGACGGAACCCCTATGGATGTCACAATGCCTTGCGGCCGCGAGCAATTCATAGCGGCTATGGAAAAGTATGTTCCGGGGTCAAGAGACTCAATGGAGAAGTTCTTCGATCTGCTTCTTGAAATCAGAGCGGCAAAGGTCTATATGAATGACGGCACTCCGAATGACGCGAAGTACATGCAGAAGCACTTCCCTAATACCCTCAGGTCCTGCGGTTACAATGCTCTGAGAGTCATGAAGGCATTGAGGATCCCGCAGAAGGCAATAGATATTTTAGGCGTTTACTGGCCTTACCTCGGTATTCCGCTGGATGAGATCAACTTCTTCCATTTCGGCAACATGATCGACATGTATGTCATCCGTCAGGCGGTAATTCCTCACCATACATCTCATGAAATCTCGATGACCTTTATGAACAGGTTCTATGAGCTTGGCGGCGAAGCATGGTTCAACTGCAGAGCGGAACAGTTCCTCTTTGACGGAGACAAAGTCTGCGGCGTCAGAACGAGCCTCGGAGATGTAGAGTGTGAGCAGGTGCTCGCGAACATCAACCCGGATATCATAGATGCGAAGATGATACCTAAGGAACTCGTGCCAGAGCGCGACAAGAAGCTTTCAGCCGCAAGGAACAAGAAATTCAGTACAAAGTTCTGCATGGTCTACATGGCTCTCAACAAACCGGTCGAAGAGATAGGCATAAAGGATTACTGTATTTTCTTCGCAGAGACTGCTGATTCGCGCAAGGAATACGAATACATGAAGAGCATCGATAATGATTACAACATCCTTATCAGCTACAACACTCTGATTCCTGACTTCTCGCCGGAAGGCACATGCGTAGTCAGTTTCACTAAGCTGTTCAGCGAATCCGATGACTGGGCAAAACTGACTCCGGAAGAATACTACAAGATCAAGGATAAGATGATCGCGAAGTGCATAGATGACGTAAAGAAGAATCTCGGTATCGATCTTACTCCGTACATCGAGGAAGTCGAAGTCGCAACGCCGATGACCTTCGCAAGATACCTCGGCACACCGGACGGCACGCCTTACGGATTCGAGGTAAGCGACTGGGACGGCATCATCGCAAGAATGATGGATGTTCAGGCAGACTTCACTATCAAGGGTCTCCGCCACATCGGCGCTGGATCGTTCATGGCAGACGGATACTCATCCACATGGATCAACGGAGACCTCTGCGCACAGATGGTCTGTGCTGATCTCAGGGAAGGAGGTAAGAAGTAATGGCTTTCAATTTCAAAGTAGGTCTTATTGGACTTCTGGATATGCTAAAGTTTGCAAATCTGGCTAAGGACAGGGAAAAAGTTATCGCGGCTGCACCGGCAAAAGAGATCACTGCTGACTACCCTGTAAACAACTTTGCCAAAGCTATGCATCCTGACTTCCAGCCTCTGGTTATCGACGAGATCATAGACCACGCTGCAGCAGGCGCAAAAACATTTATTTTCAAAAGAGCTGACGGAAAGCCTGCATCGTATTTCAGGGCCGGTCAGTATATTTCCCTCAAGCTCCCTATCGGAGAAAGCTTTGTTACACGTCCGTACTCGATCTCATCCTCACCTAAGTGGGCTCTCGATGGGAAGGTAGCAGTTACGGTCAAGGCCAATCCGGGCGGATTCGCTGCTGATTGGATGCTCGACAGCTTCAAGGTCGGAGATGAGGTAAAAGGTTCCGAAGGGCTTGGCGCATTTTATTATCAGAAGTACAGGGATGCAGACCACGTTGTAGCTCTGGCGGGCGGCTCCGGCATCACGCCATTCCTCTCCATGGCATATGCCATAAGAGACGGAATCGAGGATTTCAAGCTGACTATCCTCTTCGGAAGCAGAAAAGAAGAAGCCATACTCTTCAGGGATGAATTCGACAAGATCATGGCCGAGACCGATAAGGTAAAGGTCATTCACGTGCTTTCGGACGAAGAGAAAGAAGGATTTGAGCACGGCTTCATCACGGCCGATCTCATTAAGAAATATGCCGGCGAAGAACCTTACAGCGTATTCATCTGCGGACCGGAGGCAATGTATCGCTTCATCGGAAAAGAGGTCGCGAAACTGGGTCTTGAGAAGAAATTCATCCGCAGCGAATTCCTTGGTGCGACCAAGACTGTATGGGAGCAGCCGGGATATCCGCAGGAAGCAAAAGACAAAGTATTCAAACTTACTGTAAAGCAGGGACCTAACGAATACGTCTGCGACTGCCTGGCTAATGAGCCTATTCTGGTAGCTATAGAGCGCGCAGGCATCAAGGCACCTTCCAAGTGCCGTTCAGGCGACTGCGGATGGTGCCGCTCACGAGTCATATCAGGCAATGTATTCATTCCTGATGAAACTGACGGCAGAAGATGGGCCGACAAGCAGTGCGGCGAGATCCACCCATGTACCTCATTCGCGCTTTCAGACATAACCATCATTGTACCTGGCGAATACTATTAAATCCGATACCGGATAAACTAAAGCGGAGGGCTTGTGCCCTCCGTTTTTCTTACTATAATTTTCCGCCTGATTCCTATAACGATTTATTCAGACCGGCATTTTCTTTGTTCCAGAGTCTCTCATAAGAGAATCCGGTAACTTTTTTGAGCATCTGCTTTTCTTCTTCTGTCGTTACACTCGCATCCTCTCCTTTGCGACGCGCAACTTCCTTCTGAACAAGATCGAACTCCTCACTTGTCATCGGGAAGAGTACTGCTACAATAAGCAGCAGTGCTGAAAGAATAGCCGGCGCCATGATGAAGCAGACTCCTATGCCGTGCTGTGTCGCAGCACTCTGTGCCATGCCTGCATTTGCGAGAACTTCATCATAGTGTACAGCCGAAAGCATGAATCCGATCAGGGCAGCCGAGATGCCCGAAGCGATTTTTCTTATGAATGTAGCCATGCTGGATACAATTCCAGGCCTGCGGACAGATGTGATGAGTTCGTCCACATCTGTCATATCTGCCATGATAGCGAAGATTCCCGTGAGAGAACCTGCATTGCCGAGTCCTATCAGGGCAGCCAGCACCAGGATTGGCACGAGTGATACGCCCGGATGTGAGAATGCGAACAGTCCCAGCACGCCAATCAGTCTTACAGGAGCGGCAATCACGATCGCCATCTTCTTTGATGTTTTTCTCATCACAGGCCCAAAGATCAGCATGCCGATAAGCTGGGCTATCATCAGTACCGCCAGTATAGGCAGATAGTAGTTAACTTTGTCGTTGTATGCGTCGAGTGTATGCTTTACATAGTAGACAGCCATGCCCGAAATGAAGTCCATCCCGCCCTGTCCGAATAAGTAAAGTCCGAGGAAGAGCAGGAACGAACGGCTTCTGAAGACGCTTGCTGCCTGTGTGAAGCTCTCGCCCAGAGTAGTCCTGACGGGTTCCTTCTGCTTTTCCCAGGTCCCAAAGAATACAGTTATCGATACAACGAAGAACAGTACGCCGAATATGAGACCGCACTTCATATATAATGCAGGTTCATTGGTAGGATTGATGATCATTCCAGGAACCAGGCCACATATCATCGCTCCTAGAGTCGAAAAGATCATGCGCATGTTGGAAAACTTCGCACGCATCCTATAGTCGTCCATCATGTCCGGAAGCAGACCATTATATGGTACGCTCAGCACCGTGAAAGCTGTGTTGAACAGGCAGTACATAACCATATAGAAGACATACTTTGCAGTCATGGAAGGTGTATTGATGTTCATCCAGATCAGAACGAACGTGATGGCAGAAGCGAAGCTTCCGATAAGTATGTAGAATCTCTTGGCTCCGTACTTTGAATGCGTCCTCTCAGTGATATTGCCCATAATAGGGTCTGTGATGGCATCCCAGATCTTTCCAACCATCGGGATAGTGCCGGCAAGCGCCGCATTCATTCCCATGGCATCCGTGAGGAAGACGATAAAGAATGCATTGATGATTACAAAGCATCCTCCTCCGAAGATCTCACCTACTCCGTAAGTCAGTCTGTTAAAAAAGCCATATCCGGGCTTTCTGCCTGCAATTTCCTCTTTCATTTTTTGTTCCCTCTCCGCGATATATCAAAACCACTGCATTAATGTATTTATATTAACATAGTCATGAACGTTACATCCAAAACAAAGCTATATGGCCGTACGCCGAAGATGCTTCTGAGCGGAGTCGCGGCGTACAACGCAGCGTTCACTTTTCTTCAATCTCTGCGTCACAGCCCTGTGCTTTCCAATCTTTTGCAAAACACCCGCGATCAATTCCGCGAGGAAGATCTTCGGGTAAGATGCGGCCACAAAAGTCCTCAGTACTGATGAAGTTTTACATCGGACCTTTGTCGCGAAGAAAGCTGTTCCACTCTTTAAGACGGCACTGCGCCGGACCTATCAGGCCGCCGCCCTTTCCGTCAAACAGGCGGAACTTATTGTTCTTTTTGCCGATCGGCGGCCAGTACTGCATGCCTGCCCCGTTAGGATCCCCCGTTTTCACAAAATTCGCCACATAGTCCGCCATTTCGTCCTTGAGTCTGCGGTCGTTCTCATTGAACGGACGCCAGCTCTTGTCAAAATTGCCGAACATATACCAGAGATCTGCCGCATGATAGGCCTTGAATCTGTCTCCCGGAGGAGTCTTGTCGAACATGTAGCCCCATACCGGTGATTGCCCGCGTTTTGCATGCAGCTTTCCAAGGCTGAGCGCAAGATCATATATCAGATAAGGCATGAAATCCTGCGATGTGACGCCGGCTATTATCGGAACATCAAGATAAGAATTTTCCTTCATTATCTTTGAAGGCATCTTAGGGATGATCATTCCGTCGATGCCCGGCTGCTGGGTGCGTACGCTTCCGATCTCACGGCCTGTTGTGTACCAGGCATCGAATATCGTCTGATCAGGAAGCGCTTTGAATTCTTCTTCAGTCTTTGCTCCGGCACGCTCTCTTACTTTTGACCAGAATTTTTCATCAGATTCTTCAGGTGTGTAAGGACCCGCAAAGTCCGGTACGTTGCCGGCGCCCGACATCATCACTGCACCTTTGACAACATCCTTGAGGATCTGTGTATACAACAGATCCATCACCGCCATCGCTCCGGCGGACTGCCCCATTATCGTTATTCGCTCGGGGTCACCGCCGAAATCCGCAATGTGGTCTTTTATCCAGCGAAGGCCAAACACCATGTCATGAAGTCCATAGTTGCCGGATTTATAAAGCCCAAACACATTGAGCCTGTAACCAAGCGATACATATACTATCCCGCGTTCGGCATATTCAGTACTCGTACCGTACGGGTGCTCTCCCACATTTCCGTTCTCGAATGAGCCTCCATGGATAAAGACGAGCACCGGATCTTTTTTTGCTTCTGACCGTGCTATAACGTTGAGGGTCATCGGAGATTCCGCGAATTTCCAGTCCGGAATATCCTGTCCGTATCTGAACTCGCTGTGATAAAACCAGTAACGGCCTATGGATTCCTTATGATATGCCCTGAACTGGAAGCAGTCGGTTTCCGGGCCGGTCGCATCAAACTCATCCCACGCCGGATACGGCTTTGGGAGCTCGAAGCGCTCTGTAACCGCATATGGTATGCCGCGGAACATGCGTATTCCTTTTTCCTCAGTTCCGGTCACTTTGCCAAGTCCGGTCTCAATGGTTACTTTTTTCATCATTCTCCTTTGCCTGCACTAATATGCAGCGTCTCTTCCGCTTTCAGACTTTTTATCTTCAGCCTCGATATGATCCGGCTCGAGGTGATACGGCAGATCCACGTCCCTTACAGGAGGCAGTTTCTCGCCCTTCCCTTCCAGAAATTCTCTCAGCACCCACGGCCTGTCTGTAATGATGCCATCGACGCCCATCATATACATGGCCTCAAAATCACCCATGAAACTCACCGTCCATGGCACCACTCTCATTCCCAACCTGTGGGCCTCATCGGTAAGCTCCTTAGTTATCTCCTTAAAATACGGACTGACATCATCGATCCCGAGCGAATGTGCTGCGCGTACCGGATCTCCGTCAAAATCACGGATATCAATACCGCCCAGCCACGGTGACGGCTCATCCCTGTCAAGCCACAGCGTTGTGCCCTCAGGTACGCCCCAGGACGGTTGTTCGCTGTAAAGAGCTATCGTCCTGATCCCCGGATCGAGTTCTTTCATCTTCACCAGTACCAGCCAGTCGAAAGACTGCAATATCACTCTGTCGCGGAAGCCGAATTCATTCACCAGTGAAAGAAACTCTTCAAGCAGTTTATCATAATCAGGGTTCTTCCCGTACCTTGTCCCCAGTGCAGGATCCGGATAGGCCTTGGCTTCTATGCTCATCCTGATATCTTCGTTGCCGCTGTCTCTCACCAGCTCAAACATCTGACGCAGTGAAGGAATGAATGCGTCTGTCTGCACCTGAGTGCGCCCGTGAAGTTCGTAATATTCTATGGAAGGATCCATACGGCCGACATTGAACGACTGTACCTCCCGCAGTGTCATGTCATGGATGTAGTGATCGTGGCCTTCAATGTGCTTACCCGCACTGTCTGTTGTAATATCCGGATTCAGTGCCGGATTGTGCGACATCACGATCTGTCCGTCTGCGGTCAGCTGCATATCACATTCTATAGTCAATGCTCCTTTCTCAAGTGAGTACTGATAAGAATAAAGTGTATTTTCCGGGCGTGCATCTCTGCCGCCTCTGTGGAATTCCATATCGTAGTAATGCATAGCATTATCCGTTTTCATTCTTCTTTTATTCCTTTCAAGAGCAGTATCACGACCATTAATAATGCTCACTTTTGCAGTCTTGCAAATGGTCCCGGTATTATTAAATCTTCCCGGACATCACCATAATAGTCTGTATCAAAAATTATATCCGATCCGTCAGGCGATTCAAACCGTTGCTCCGGTTCAAAAGCCTTGCCGAGTATATCTGAGGTGATCATCCTGCACTTTCCCTTTTTCTCATGTCTGCAGGCTTTCGCTCCATTGAGATATATGTTGCCTTCTGACCAGACAGGCAGATGTCCGAAGTGGGCTTTCTCAAGCTCAGCCATGTTAGCGGGTCCGGAGAAGTCGAACTGCGAATACCACTCTTCAAATGTCGGATACTCATCGAACACCCATGTTCCTGCACGGCGGTTCTCATACTCCTGCCCGTCATCTGTATCATGCAGGATAACGGCGTCATCTGCCGGCCAGGTCTGTATGAATATGTTATTGCAGAACCTGTTGTCGCCATGCAGAGTGGTCATAAAACCCATCACTTCTGTGCGGTGCGGTATATGATATGGCGTATATCTCCAGTCTGTACCGGTTCCCACGCATGTAAAGGCTCCGCATACAAGGTTATGGACCATCGCGATCCCCTGAGCAGCGAATCGGAGGCTGACCTCGGAAAACAGAATGTTGTTGTCAATCAGAGTCGGCCCATGGCTTACTTCAACGAACAGATCCTGTGACATCATGCCGCCCTTCAGCTGCTTAACGCCCTTCGGCCGCTGATTATCGTGCAGATGATTGCAGCTTATCCTTGTGCCCTGTGCCTCCCAGTCACACCAGATGCCCATCGTGCAGTGATGTATATGATTCCTCCGGATAATAACATCTATGGCTGCGTGCAGCTTTATACCGGCGATCTCCGCACCGCCAAGCTCCATCATATTATTTATATGATGGATGTGGTTGTCCTCAATTATGCTGAAGACCCCTCCCATGCGGCCTATGATGCCGCCCTGCTGACAGTGATGTATGTTGTTGCGGCGTACTATATGTCCGCCTATATTCTCTTTAAGCCATCCGTGATACTGCCCGCGGCACACGGAATCTCTCTCCATCTGTGTAGGACTCTTGACATATTTTGTCGTAAAGTAATTGTTATTCTCAGGATCATAATATCTGCCCAGGGAGATTCCTGCGCACTTGCTGTTGACTATCTCGCAGTCTTCTATGATCCATCCCTTGCTCCAGTGCGGTCCTATCATGCCGTCCTGAAATGCTGCAGGAGGCGCCCATGTAGTTGCAGCCTTCTCAACTTTGAATCCTCTGACAGTGATATAGTTTCTTCCCGTTTCAGAAGGCCAGAAGCATTCTCTCCTGACATTGATCTCAACCTTTTCGCAATTCGGATCTGCGCCCTGAAAATTCGCATATATCACGGTTTCATTGCGATCTTTATCCTGCTCTGCATACCATTTATAAATGGAATTATCAGGGTCCCAGCTGACTTCGCTGACTTCTCCGCAAATGCAATCTTCAAGACAGGAGGTCTCATACATTGCTTCATCGTTCAGATACACGCACCCCGTATGCTTGTCCGCGCGGGCAAAATACCAGTCGCCATATACAAGTGTCGTGTACGGGTTATAGCCTCCGAACAGACTGTTATTGACCCTCGCGACCCAGACATTGTCTGAATAGTGTTTCCACGAGGACACTCTTTCGGCTCCTGAAATGATTGCTCCCAGAGGTTCAGTACTGACATAGGTTATCCTTCGGTCCCTATGCCCTGAGTTTGACGGATCTACTGATTCACGATAAAGACCGGGAGACACCCAAACAGTATCCCCCGGTTCTGCAATCACAGCCGCTTCGCTTATGTTTCTGAATGGCTTTTCCTGGCTGCCGTCGCCGCCTGCCTTTGTTTTTATATCTACGTAAATATCCATTTCATTTTCAGATTCAGGTTTTAATCCACCCCGGCAAATAACATAATAATTATAGCATAGAACAAGTTAGGTACGATTACCTGATCGTCCTGCTGATATCCTGCCGGTAATCATCACACCGGTATCTCTTTCTTCCCTTTGTGATATCTTTGTATTCTATCGCTTCTGCAGGGCAGTTCTGGATACACGCCATACAATGCGCACATATCCTTCCTTCCCACAGAGGTCTGCCATCATGCATTGTAATGATATTTAACGGACATTTCTTTTCGCAAAGGCCGCAGGAGATACAGCTGTCAGAAGCATAGAACCCTTTGACGCGATGTCCGATACGGCTTAATACCGGATTGGATGGATAGTCTATCAGCTTTTCAAGCACCCATACGTGTCTGTATCTGAGTGGTTTGCCTGATCTGATGGTATCTGCAACCGGTTTTATTTTACTATATGTATCCGTTATCCTCTTTTCTATCTCTTCCTTGTCAGGAAGTTTGTGGCTTTTATTGGCAATGTAATTAGGCGGCATTTT
>JBGUKU010000021.1:0-40761 GCA_045114615.1 Anaerovoracaceae bacterium | reverse complement strand
ATGAAGCCTCTTGCTCCGTATTTTGATTTCGAATTGCCGGACAGATCCGGTCCGGATGAGGAATCCGAACCGGATCTGATCTGAAGCAAATCTTTAGTTACTATATTATCTTTCAAGGATCCAGCGGAATCCGTACGGTTTCATCATGCTTCCGCCGGTCCATGCGTCTACCCACACCTCATCCGGCGAGAAGTTGAAGAGGCCGAGCATGCGCTTTCCCTTGTAGTCTCTGGCTATTCCAAGTACTCTGTTGTCACCCGTATCGATCGGATAAACGTGGGCGTCTGAATGGAACACTTCGTTGAATCTGCGTATCATAACGAGCTCGCGAAGCTCTTTAAAGATCCTGCCGGTCGGAGTGGAAGCATCGTTTCTCTCTTCTGCCTTTTCCCAGTCCATCTTTCCCCTGTGGATGTTACGGCTGTCTGCCTGTCTGCCCGGGTCCTCATGATATCCGTAGTCGTTCAGCATTCCGATCTCATCACCGCTGTAGAAAACAGGGATCCCACGCAGAGTAAGCATGCAGGCGTGGAGCATCACGTCAGCATCTATAGCCTTCTGCAGCGCTTCCTCATTATTCTCATAAAGTGCAGATTCGACTCCGCAAAGCGAAGCTGTTGTACCGCAGAGTCTTGCGTCACGAAGCCACTCGGAGTCATTATAGAGCTCACCTCTTGATGGGCTTCCGTAATACTTTCCGGTGAACCAGTCATTGAGATATTTCTTGTGTGAAGCTTCACTGAAGCCGAACTGTGAAAGGAATTCAAAATCCAGTCCCCAGCCGATGTCATCGTGGCATCTCAGATAGTTCTGGAATATGCAGTTCGATGGAACGTTTTCTATCTGCTCCAGCTGATGCTTCAGAAGTCTGACGTCACGTGTGGCCATTGTGTGCCATATGGTTGCCATGGTAGTGACATTGTACAGCATATCGCATTCAGGCTTTTCTTCAGTGCCGAAATAAGGCAGAACTTTGCTCGGCTCCATGACAACTTCACCCAGTAGAAGTACGCTCGGACAAACCACCCTGCAGGATATGTTCATCATGCGGACAAGCGTGTGCACCTGAGGCAGGTTGCGGCAGTTAGTGCCCAGTTCTTTCCAGATATACGGAACGGCATCAAGCCTTATAATATCTACTCCCCTGTTTGCCAGGTAGAGCAGGTTTTCTGTCATGTCGTTGAAGACTGTAGGGTTTCTATAATTGAGATCCCACTGGAACGGATAGAAAGTCGTCATGACAATCTTTCCCATATCATCGAAATATGTGAAGTTTCCAGGAGCTGTCTCAGGGAACACCTGTGGCATCGTCTCCTCGTACTGCCTTGGGATGTCCCAGTTATCATAGAAGAAGTATCTGCTCTGAGCCTCAGGATCTCCGGCTCTTGCAGCTTTCGCCCATGCATGCTCATCACTCGTATGGTTCATCACGAAGTCCAGACAGACCCTTATCCCCCTCTTGTGGCAATCGCCTGCAAGTTTTTCGAGATCTTCCATGGTACCGAGATCTGATCTCACCTTTCTGAAGTCGGAAACAGCATATCCGCCGTCGCTTCTTGCACTGTCTGCAGGTGTGTCCAGAAGCGGCATCAGGTGAAGGTATTTGACTCCGCATTCCCTGAGATAATCAAGTCTGTCTCTGACGCCCGGCAGATTTCCCGCGAAATTTTCAGTATAAAGCATCATGCCCATCATCTTGTTGGAATGATGCATGTCAGGATGGGCAGAGCGTCTGGCATCTACACTGCGAAGTGACGATTTGCGCTCTCTGAAGCTCTTGCGAAGCATATTCAGAAAGTACTCAAAGGCTTCCTCATCATTGTACAGTTCCATGTAGAGCCATTTGAGCTCATCATAGTATTTCTCGAGCCTGATGTCGAAACTGCTCTTTTTCTTTCCGGATTCGTTACTCATTGAATTCCTTCTCCATTTCAGCAAGTGAAGGCATAGCCGGGATCGCACCGTGACGTGAGCATGTCAGTGACGCAGCTTTGTTTGCATAACGCACCATGCCCAGCATCTGTGTCCATACATCTTCGGATGCAGCTACACCTTTCGCGATCTGCATAAGCATTGCTCCGAGGAATGTGTCACCTGCGCCATTAGTATCAGCTACTTCAACGCTGAAACCAGGCACAGTTGCCGTGTGGCTTCCCATGCGGACGAATACGCCGTCCGACCCGAGAGTAACCATCACAAGACCGCAGCCGTACTCTGCAAGTATGCGGCTTCCTTCTTCGAAATCGTCTGTTCCTGTAAGCATCACCATCTCTTCGTCAGATACCTTAAGTATATCTGCATACGGGAGCAGCACTTTCATCATCTCTATGGCATGCTCTTCACTGTCCCAGAGCGCAGCCCTGTAGTTAGGGTCGTAGCTGATCACAGATCCGTTATCTTTAGCATATTTGACAGCCTCTTCGCACGCTTCCTTTCCCGGCGATGTAGTCATCGAAAGCGAGCCTACGTGCAGGATCTTCGGCAGATCTGCAGACAGAGCTCCTACAGCCTCATCAACAGTCAGCTGTGTGTCTGCGCCAGGTTTTCTATAGAAAGAGAAATCGCGCTCACCGCTTTCATCTACCGAAACGATTGCCATGGTTGTCGGCTGATAATCATCATAAAACAGTCCGCTGATATCTACATTGTCTTTCTTAAGTGTGTCCGCGAGGCTGCGCCCGAAAGCATCGTCACCGACCTTACCGATAAATCCTGTTGAAGCCCCGAGTCTTGAAGCTGCAACTGCTACATTCGCCGGAGCACCGCCCGGATATGCAGTGAATTCTCCGTTTCCGTTTTCATCAGAACCTCTCTGAGTAAGATCTATCAAAAGTTCTCCGAGTGTAATTATATCTGTCATTTTTATTCCCCTTATCTTTCCGCCGATGCGTTATGAGCGACACTTAATTATACATTGAATTGCTTTATTTTTGTATATGATATGCCGTAATATCCATTGCAACGCTGCCGTCAGCTGAGAACGTTATACCTTCTGCTTCGGCAGGAGTGTAATAAGTCAGCGACATTGTCTCTTCGCCTCCGTTGACGAATACCTCAGCGCTCCACTTGTCTATCAGTATCCTAAGGCTGAGACAGCCATCTGTATATGGTGCCCTGTAGCTTCTCCTGGCAGTGATCTCACTGCACTGACCGCTATGGCTTCTGTCTATGGTGATCAGTGATCTGGAAGGCTTATAGCTCAACCTGATGAAATGCTCTTCATCCTTCGCGAAGTCTATGGTGAACTCCCTGTAGAGCGGAGCACCTACTTCGTAAGGAGCGATCTCCACTTCCAGTTCTATTGCACGGCCTGATATACCATCAAAGCTGCGCTCCTCATCCTTCAGCAATACACCGTCATAATCAAGTCTGTTCTTTCTGTATTCACAGAGCTCCTTGACCGGACACTGATAAAGCTTTCCGTTTCTGTAACTCAGTTCTCTCGGAACAGTCATCTGTCCGAATATAAGCGAGCCTTCCGGTCCGTGAACATATCCGTCAGGATAGTCCATAGGAACCGCATACAGAAGTCCCGGCCTTGACAGATTATCCTGTGCATCTGCAAAGTTGCCGTTCTTCGGATCCTGCATCCATCCGATCATGATAGTTCTGCCGTCCGGAGCTTTCATCACCTGAGGCGCATAGAAATCGAGACCAATGTCTACCGGTTCATAACCTCCGTCGGGAGAGAAGGTCTCAGTCTCTTCATCATACTCACCCGCAATGCAGCAGACGTTGCTCCCCTGAGGGAATCTTACAGAACCAATAGCTTCATCTGCCTCTGCATGCATGTCCATAGGGCTCGCGATCAGTATCTGTTTGCCGCCCAGCTCAAAGAAGTTAGGGCACTCCCACATTACTCCTATCTTACGATGGTCTTCAAACATCACCTTGTCATACTTCCAGCTAAAGCAGTCATCACTCCTGAACAATAAGAGCTGTGTGCCTTTCTCATGCAGGTAATTCCCGTCCTCATTTATCTCACCTGTCCTGCCTGCGGCAGCAAGTGCTCTGTAAGTGCCGTCCGAAGCGCGCCATACATATGGATCTCTGAACTCATATGCATCGCATGCTTCCGGGAGATCTTCTTCTTTGATAACAGGATTCCCTTTATACTTTACATATTCGACGCTGCCATCCTCCTGCTCTTCCGAGACCGCAAGGCACTGTGTCTGAAGCCATCTTCCCTTGCCGAGAGGATCTTTGCTGTTGTCTCCGCAGCCTGTATACATGAGGAGCTGCCTGCCGTCAGGAAGCATGATTGCCGTACCCGAAAAGCAGCCCGCGCCGTCATACTCCGTATCGGGAGCCATGGCAGCAGGGAGGTATTCCCAGCTGATCAAATCCCTGCTTACTGCATGTCCCCAGTGCATAGGGCCCCAGTATGAGCTGTACGGATGATACTGGTAGAAAAGATGGTATTCGCCATTATAGAAGGAGAATCCGTTAGGGTCGTTGAGCCATCCTATGCGCGGAGAGAAGTGAAACGCCGGACGCTCTGCTCCGGTAACGAGCGCGGATTCGCGTTCTTCGTATTCTCTTACCTGCTGTAACTCCTTGCTGATCAATTGTCTTTCTCCCTGTTATATCCTGATTATATCCAACTGCTGCGCCGGATAATCCCCGGTCAGCTGAGGGAAGGTATATCCGTTCTGCATCAGAGTGCTGCCGCGGCATTCGAACTCGCCGCCTACAGAATACATCGCATCCGGATCCAGTCCCTTAAGTTTCACATGTACAAGAGTGTAGTTTGCCTGTGGATCAGTCACGACAACACTGAGTATGCAGCGGCTTCTGTCCTGACTGACATGCTCCCAGCAAAAGTACCTGCTGTTTTCCGACGGGTCACTCAGCCTGTATAAACGTCCGCCATGAACCACAGGTTCTATGTCCTTATATCGCTTTATCTGATTTCTTATCTCGCCGCATTCCTCCACTGTGAGCTTTGTAAGATCCAACTCATATCCGAATGTACCGGCCATTGCTACAACACCGCGTGTCGACAGAGGCGTCTTACGTCCTGTCTGATGATTCGGTGATGCGCTTACATGCGCTCCCATCGAAGAGGATGGATATCCGAACGATGTGCCGTACTGAATGGCAAGCCTCGCAACCGGATCTGTGTTATCTGAACACCATACCTGCGGTGAGTACTGAAGCATGCCCGCGTCAAAACGTCCGCCGCCGCCCGCGCATCCCTCGAACAGCACGTCCGGGAACTCCGTGGTCAGCCTGTCGTACAATTTATAAAGGCTCAGATAATAGCGGTGAGGTACTTCGCCCTGCCTTGCTGAATGGGTCGAATGCGAGTAAACATCAGATATCGGACGGTTGAAGTCCCATTTTATATAGTCTATATCGTAGTCCCTGAGCAGTCCGGCTATGGTGTTATATAAATACTCATGCACATCATCGTTTGACAGGTCGAGCACAAGCTGGTTGCGCGCCATCATAGGTGCCCGTCCCGGAGCTGTCAATGCCCACTCAGGATGCGCCTTGTACAGTTCTGAATCCTCACTTATCATCTCCGGTTCTATCCAGAGTCCGAACTTAAGACCCATTCCCTTGACTTTTGAGATCAGGCCTTCGAGCCCGTTCGGCAGCTTATCTGTGTCGACCGCCCAGTCGCCCAGACCGCCGTTGTCATCCTTTCTGTTCCTGAACCAGCCATCATCGAGCACCAACATCTCGATACCGAGATCCTTAGCTATACCGGCGATCTCCAGAAGTTTTTCTTCCGTAAAATCAAAGTATGTTGCTTCCCAGTTGTTGACAAGGACCGGTCTGTGGCTGAGTTTGTACTTACCCTTTACAACATTGTTGCGTATGCAGCGGTGATAATTATGCGAGAGCTCAGTCAGTCCGTCAGCGCATGTAAGTATCACCTCAGGTGTATGAAGCGATGTGCCCGGCTCAAGTTCCCAGCGGAAGCGGTCGTCATTGAGCCCCATTACTACACGGACACTCTCGAACTGATCGCGTTCGACCTCAGTTTTGTGGTTTCCCGAATACATGAGCATCATGCCGTAGCATATACCGCTGTCTTCGGTAGCATCATGATCGCATATGATTATAAAAGGATTATGCTGATGGCTCGACATTCCGCGTCCTGATATAAAAGTATGTACGCCATGGAACATTTTTATGCGCTCTACCTGACGTTCCATGCAGTGCCTGCCGTGGAAATGGATCAGATCCCAGTTTCCGTAAGGCAGATCGAGGCACATGGAGGATGCCTTGCGCAGCCACACCATTTCTGAACCGGCATTGATTATTTCTGCTGATCTGGTAATGATATCAAGATCTTCAAACACACCGTAATACAGCTTTATCCCCATGTTTGCCGCGTTATCGATCAGAGTCACTATCAGCGTCTGGGCCTTGCCTTCTTCATCATAGACTGATGGAAGTCCCGGTATGCTGAGTTTTCCGCTTACAATTTCATGGGACACATACTTGAATTCCGCACAGCGGCTTCCGTCTGAACATGATGCCGCTATGCTGTTTACGCGGAAGTCTCCCACACCGAAAGATGTATACTCCTGCGGCATAGAATCCAGAGAGTATGTGCGGTCATACCTCATGTCATAAGGATTGCCGGAAAACCCCCTGTCATAATAACGGAACGCGTATGACAGGTTGTCCTGTCCCGGCTTTGGTCCGTAATACATATGCTGAAGATAACCCAGATGGTCGATCTTCATATGATAACCTGAATTCTTTGTTTCAAGTATAAGATGTTTAGTCTCTTCTATATATCGTATGCTCATTTCCCTCTCCGTTTAAAAAGTTTATATTACATGAAGATAATATCAAAAAAAGAGCAGGACTGCCACCAGATAGTGACAGTCCCATATAGTGTTTTACTTAAGTACCGGATCTGTATTCTATATTCCGGCTGGGCTTACTGCCGAATGCACAGCTTCCGGGATGAACCCCCTTGAATACTCATGGGTAAGCTTCACCGGCAACCGCTCTGCCGGATTCAGATATTCGTTTTTTATCACCTCATACAATCAGCATGTGATAAACGGTATAAACACCAAAGCATTCAAAATACACAGCGGCTGCTCTCCTACAGAATTCAGAAAGCGGCATCAAAAGACTTCAAAAAAAGACGGGAGCTGATTTCGCTCCCGTTTTATATATATGAATTAAACAGTCCGTCGCTCTTAGCACAGCTTATCTCATGACTGTTTCCATAAATCTTTTTACTGCTTCCAGCATCTTATCAAGATGATAGTTGTAACAATGGTCATCGCCTTCTATTACCGCAAATCCTGCATTATTATATTTCCTTGCTGCCTCCTCTGCGCATCTCAGAGGAACAGCTTCATCATCGCTTCCGTGCACGATGAGAACAGGTCCTTTATAACGTTTTATTGCATAGTCAACATCCAGCATCTGCGCCGCCCTTAAATAATTGCCGCTTACCTTTTGTTCACTGTTGACATAGATTTCTCCGGGAATACAGTCCGGATCAAACTCTGCTCCAAAAGATCTGCCGCCTCTCGCCGCCTCAGCTATCATCGTTGCAGGGGAAAGCGGTATTGCTGCTCTGAAAAGCTCAGGCTTCATTCCGGCAAGCATAATAGTCGTCAGTCCGCCCTGAGAATGTCCGCACACATACAGATCACTTACAAAATCCAGGCTTGCTGCATGATCAGCAACCGTCATTGCATTATTGAGCCACTTGAAAAGATTATGCTGCTCAAAGTCGCCTTCGCTTTGCCCATGTCCGTACATTTCAACCCTAAGGGAGGCAACACCCAGCTCGTTCATCAGTCTTGCCACTGCACGTATATGCCTTTCTTCCATATTGCCTGTAAGGCCGTGTATCACTATCGCCAGCGGGCATTTGCCATTCTCAGAATCCTCCGGCCAACCAACTGGCATGTCAAGCTTTATGTGAAGTCTTATGCCATCATCCGTTATATAGTATTCTCTCATTTGTATAGATTCTCCCCGTTTTCTCTGATCACTTCGGCATATTCCCACGGGCTTCCCCTGAAAGCAGATTCCCAGTCATTAGGTATTTCATCATACCAGTAATAGAAGTCACTGTAAGGATTATCTTTCCCTTTTCTGGACTCCCTGAACCACTTGTGCTCAGTCGAAGTATGGTTAGGCACCAGGTCGAGAATAATCTTCATTCCTCGCTTATGTGCTTCTTCTATCAGCTTTTCCATATCATGCATGGTGCCGAACTCATCCATGAGCAATAATCGGATACATCGTAACCATTGTCGACATTCGTATCAAAAAAACTGCGCGGGTAAATCTGATATATTACCAAACGCAGAAAATCATTATACTTTGTGCAAAGCATTAAAGCACCTCCAACATCCAGCAATTTGCTTGTATGTTATCTTAAATGCATGCACCTTTTCAAGAATTGTGATTTTGAATGATCACCTTTTGAAGTGTATCACTCCCGGATCTATTTTCGAAAGGTCAGAGCACCCTGTAAAAGCCATTGCCTTGGCAAGCTCTGCATTTGCCTTAAGAAGATAATCTCTTACTCCGTTTTCAGGATCCTTTTTGATGGCTGCCATCAGCGGACGTCCTATGCAGACACCGGCAGCTCCAAGGGCAAGGGCTTTGAAGGCATCCATGCCGGTCTGGATCATACAGTCAGCAAAGACCGGTACCCTTCCTCCGACAAGTTCAGATATCTCCGGAAGCACCTGTAATGGCGGAACAGCGAATTCTATTCTGTTTCTATGGTGTGAAAGGACCAGCCCCTCCGCGCCTGCAGTCAATACCTCATTTGCGTCATAACAGCTAAGTACGCCCTTTACTATTACCGGGAGCTTTGAGGTCCGGCATATTTCTGTAAGTTCTGATGTTGTCAGGGCTTTAAGAGTATTTCCCTCAATTTCATCTGCAGTACCGTCATCAGTAAAACCATGATCTATGTCTATACCTACAGCAATCACGCCGCAGTCTTCTGCATGCTCTATTTTTTTATGAATAAGATCAATGTCTGCATAAGGTTTTACCACCTCTATCATGCGTGCGCCTGCTTTTACAAAGCCTTCGATATCCTCGTCAGGCGCCGCGCCGTACCAGAACACTGCATTTGCATCAACAACACCTTTTACAAGAGCATTCTTTGCGCCTTCATACATGAAATGATCCACATACGAGAGTGCTGCTGACATTATCGGAGAAGCGAATTTCTCTCCGAACAGGGTGAACTCTGTCGAAGGAATCACAGAGTTAAGGTATCTTGTTTCGATCAGGAGGCTGTCGAGATAGTCTCTTGAAATCTTGTCTGAATTACCGTTTGACATACCAGTACTCCTTTCCGTCCTGCCCTTTTGCATATTTGTAAAAATAACCTCTCACCAGTGATGATGAGAGGTATTTTGTGTCTTTCAGCCTGTTTGAAACCGGCTTTTTAGAAATCGTAATCCTTGCTCTTTGGAGAGTGTGCTGCTACTGACTCAGCATCGTACCAGATCAGGTTGTTGCCTGTCTCTTTGTCGAACAGCTGGATCAGTTCAGGCTTGAATGTGAAGTTGATCTTCGAACCGAGGGATACATCTGTTTCGAGGTCGATAGTCTGGAGAACCATAACTACGTCGTCTCCTTCGCAGTTTGCGTGGAGATCGACTTCGGAACCGAGCATCTCAGACACTTCGACTTCACCGCTCAGCTTGCCCTCACCAACTCTGATGTGCTGAGGACGGATGCCGCAAATGATGTCGCACGGCTGCTGTCCATTAGCTTTCAGTGCCTTCTGCTGGAAGTCGCTGAGCTTGTACTCTACGCCCTTGATGTTTGCATAGTACACGCCATCCTTCAGCTCGAGCTTGCAGCCGTCAAAGAAGTTCATGACAGGCATGCCGATGAATCCTGCTACGAAGAGGTTTACAGGACGATCGAAAAGTTCCTGAGGTGTTCCGATCTGATTGACATAGCCGTCCTTCATGATGACGATTCTGTCACCAAGAGTCATAGCTTCTGTCTGATCGTGTGTAACGTACATAAATGTTGTGTTGATACGCTGACGAAGTTTGATGATCTCTGCTCTCATCTGGTTACGCAGTTTAGCGTCAAGGTTTGAGAGAGGCTCATCCATCAGGAAGACCTTAGGGTCACGAACCATAGCACGTCCGATCGCAACACGCTGACGCTGTCCGCCGGAAAGAGCCTTTGGCTTACGTTCGAGGTACTGAGTGATGTCGAGGATCTCGGCTACCTCACGCACCTTCTTGTCGATGTCTTCCTTAGGTGTTTTCTTGAGTTTGAGCGCAAACGCCATGTTGTCATAAACGGACATGTGCGGATAGAGCGCGTAGTTCTGGAAAACCATTGCGATATCGCGATCCTTGGCTGCGATATCATTTACCAGCTTGCCATCGATGTAGAGCTCACCTCCGGAGATGTCTTCAAGTCCTGCTACCATACGCAGCGATGTGGACTTTCCGCATCCGGATGGTCCTACCAGTACGATGAATTCCTTGTCCTTGATGTGAAGGTTGAAATCATGTACAGCTGTGACCTTGTTGTCATACACCTTCTTCATGTCTTTAATGATAACTTCTGACATATTTCCCGACCCTAGCATCCCAGCCTCCGCTAACGAATGCCTCACAAGTACCCGGTAAAAGAGTAAATGCATTACGACAGGTCTCCACACTGCCGCACCGTGAGCCGAACGGTTAATCCTCCTTTTTTACATGTACGCCGACCATTAAGTGGAGTGACACGACGCCATGGTATTAGTAAAAACATACTATCATGAGCACTTTTTCAATGGCATGGACGCATGTTCAGTGTTTATGGAGGAATGTTTGAACATTAAAAATTGCCGCGCCGTAGCGCGGCAATCAGCAGTATTTGATCAAAAACCATCAAGTTCTCTGAGATCATCCATGGATGCGCACTCATCCTCGGATGGATCTGCAGCGAAATCTCCGTCACTATCGACAACAGGAAGGAACGGTCTGAATTCAGGCAGCAGAAGCGTCGCTCCCAACATCGCCAGCAGTCCGAATCCGCAAAACACCCATATAAACGCGTACAGCGGAAGGTCCTTAAGGTCTGTATAGGTCAGCACGAACGGGAATATGTCGAAGAACGCTATAACTAAAAACTTAAAAGGCTTCCTTACCAGGAAGTACATCGAGTTTTTTATCAGATGCGGCAGCGTGTCCTTAAACGCCGCCATTGTAGGCAGCAAGTACAGATACAGAAATATTATTGCCGCACCAATGGCATATATCGCAAACTTCAGGTTTGCGATCGCGCCGCCTGCCTGATCACATATCTGCAGATCTACAGTCAGGAACCCCATAAGGAAGACAAACAGCAGCCAGGCTGCAGTGCCCTGCCTGAAGTTGGTTTTAAACCCGATCCAGAACTGCTTGAACGGATTCACGACTCCACCGCTCCTGAGTGTTTTGAACATCACATGATACAATGCGACGAGCCCCGCTCCCATCGTGAAGAACGGCAGGCTGAATATGACGAACATCAGATTCGCAGCGATGATTATGCCGAACTTCGTCATAAACCTTCCGAAGAAGCTGTCATTATCAAGAAAACCCTGTATGAATGAGCCCATTAAAGTCTCCCCGTCTTATCTTATTTTTTTGAAATACAGCTGTATAGCAGGATAGTCACCCAGCATCCATGGCAGGGTGTATCCGGCATTCATGAGAGCGTCTCCGGAGAATATCTTCCTTTCTTCTTCAGTCGAAGGAGCTAAAAATGCAGGCACTTTAAGCCTGTACTTCTCTGACTCATCGGTCACCTCATATAATCCCTGAGGGTCAAGGCCCTTGAGTTTCAGATTGATCAGCGCCTGATTAGGCTGCGTATCGCTCACTACAAGACTCAGAAGAGCTTCTGAGCCATCCTCTGAAACGGATTCCCACGCGGTGTATGGCTCTTCGCCGATTTCCGAGAGGCGATAATAGAGACCCCTCTGAATGAGATCATAGTACTTTTTAAATATGCGAACCTGATCCTTTATCGACTCTTTTTCTTCGTCACTCAGTTTTCCGGGATCCAGCTCATATCCGAAGGTTCCGGCCATTGCTGTAACCGCTCTTGTGTGTATCGGAGTTGACCTTCCTGTCTGATGGTTTGGCGAAGCGGATACATGCGCTCCAACGGTGCTGACAGGGTATCCGAACGAAGTGCCATACTGAATTCTGAGCCTCTGAATAGGGTCAGTATCATCAGAGCACCATATCTGCGGTGAATAACAGAGGATGCCGGCATCGAAGCGGGCTCCGCCGCCGGAGCAGCCCTCTACAAGCACGTCAGGGAAATTTGTTGTAATGCGATCCATCAGATCATAAATACCCAGAATAAATCTGTGCATCACCTCACCCTGATGTGAAGGCGGAAGAGCTATGGAATAAACGTCCGAAAGGGATCTGTTCATGTCCCACTTCAGGTACTCTATGTTATTTTCGCTCAGGATCTTCTCCATGCATCCGTACACATAATCGACTATCTCTTTGCGCGACATATCGAGCACGAGCTGGTTTCTTGTACGTGTTGCCTGACGTCCCGGCATAGCAAGCGCCCAGTCAGGATGCTCTCTGTACAGATCGGAGTCCTCATTGATCATTTCAGGCTCCATCCAGATCCCGAATTTAAGACCTCTCTCATTGACCTGCTCAACGAGTCTTTTGAGACCGCATTTTATCTTATCTTCGTTTACATACCAGTCACCCAGGCCGGCGTTATCGCTGTTTCTCTGTCCAAACCAGCCATCGTCCATTACAACCATCTCGATTCCGAGAGGAGCTGCTTCTTCAGCAAGCTTTACGATGGTTTCATCTGTAAAGTCAAAATATGCTGCCTCCCAGCTGTTTATGAGTATAGGTCTTCTGGCGAACTGATACTTGCCTCTGCATATGTTATGGCGGATAAAGTGATGATAAACATGAGAAAGCCTGCTTAAACCTTCTCCCGAATAAGTCATGATGACTTCCGGCGCGTCAAATGAATCTCCCGGCTCCAGCATCCACGCAAACTGGTCGTCATTGATGCCCATGACCACCCTTGTGTTCTCAAACTGATCGACCTCAGCTGATGCTTCGAAGCTTCCGGAGTAAACAAGCATCATGCCATAGCAGCCTCCGCTTTCCTCATTTGTCTTTCTGTCCGCTATAATGATAAATGGGTTTTCCTGATGGCTGGAAGTACCGCGTCTTGATTCAACAGTCTTTACGAGATGGGTCAAATTCTCTCTCTCCGGCTGGCGCTCAAGGGCATGCTTCCCGTGGAAGTGCATCATGTCCCATTTGCCCTAAGGAATATCGAGCGACATGGAAAATGCTCTGTCCAGAACAATGATATTATCTGAACCATTTTTAATTCTCACGGTTCTGGTAATAACATCCGCATTCTCAAACACACCATAAAGAAGCTCCAGAGTAAGTTTTGTGACCTTGTCATAAACCGCTACCTTAAGTGTCTCAGCCGATCCGTCGCTGTCATATGAAGAAGGAAGACCGTTCAGATCGTATTTTCCCGGAATGATCTCATGGCTTATATATCTGAAATCAGCGCCATAGCTTCCGTCGATATTGCATGCCGCGAGAGCATTGATACGGTAATCCCCTACGCCGTATCCCGGATACTCCTGTGTCATCGTATCGAGCGAGATCGTTCTGTCAGGGTATGTCTCCTCCGGATTTCCGGAGCATGGCCTGTCATAATCATGGAACAGATAGCTCATGTCTTCGCTCTCTATTTTCTTTCCGTAGTAGAGATGCTGAAGGAAACCATGCGGCGTGATACGCATCTGGTAGGATGTATTCTTTGTATACAGCGTGATTGTTTTTCTCTCTTCGTTATAGAGAATGCTCATATTTGATAAGTTCCTTTCAAAAGCATTAAATGATAATGAATCCAATCGATGTCACAGCATTAAACGCCAAATGACATAATATATAACCAGCTCCAGCACGATAGCGCCGAGATAACCATACATCATCCTCTTCGGCCCATCTCCTGCAGAAGCAATGTTTACCGTTCCATTAGGGAGCACATTGTAACAGATCTCCATTTCCGTTCCGGGCACATATTTATCTGCCTGCGAAACCGGGACCACGACCTCAGTGCTTCCCTCCTTTCCGTCAATAGTATAACCAAGCACTACGTCTATTGCCGGCGTCTCCTTTTTTCTCACAGGTTCATGATTGGAAACACGAAGCACCGTAGCAGTAGTTGTGTCCTTGTAATCCTTAACTATCCTGAAGTATTTCAGGAATCTGGCAGATGTATAGATCAATGCCCAGAAGACCAGAAATAGGGTTAGGAAAAAAACCATAATTTATCTCCTGTCTATTTTTCAAAAATAAAGTCAAGAAAGAGCTCTACGGCCTCTACGTTTTCTGACAATGCACCTATGGCAAGCGCACAGTCACCAGCATAAACATTATACTCAGTTATCAGTCTGCTGTCGCTTATGTCTATGCCCACAGGGACCTCTTCTGTGCTGTATTCTTCATCGAATGGCACACTATAGATAAAGCGGTCGCCGTACTTCTCCTTAATTGACGCACACGCCTCGCTGTTAAGGTCCATAAGCCGTCCGGTCTTGCCCAATGCCGCCAGGGATTCTTTCTCCATGGTGATACCGTCCAGTGTTCCGCTGTCGGCATAAGCAACAAAAGCCTCAAAGTAGCTGTTTCCGGTCGCTCCCTTTTTATAGTCAAAATACGACTGTGCGTTGAACTCCACCGCTTTTTCCCTGAGGTCATATCCGGTGTACTCTACATAGTCCTCCCAGATGTCCGATCCATTCCCTGCATCCGCATAGGTGTTGTTGAACATCATATAGCACCAGTAGTCATGCATGGTCGTCGTATATTGATGTATAGAAAAAGCAACAAACCAGATGAGGAAAACAATGCCTATGATCCAGAGTTTATAATACTCCCAGATATATGCCGCTCTTTTTCCATTATCCGGAATGTTGGATATTTTTTCTTTTTCAGTTTTTGCCCACTGGCTTAATCTGCTCATTATTACCTGATTATTCTGAAAAAAATGAGCTGCACCAGGGCAGCTCATTTCATATCTATACTTACGTATATTACAGTTTGCCGCCGGATGTTGCGATACCTTCAACAAACTGCTTCTGGAAGATAACGTAGATAACGATCATCGGGATTACAGCCAGAACTGCAGCTCCCATCATCTGCGGATAATTGCTTCCGTACTGTCCCTGTGCCTTAGCAAGACCGGCAGCCAGTGTAGTTGTCTGTACGCTTGTGCAGACGATCATAGGCCACATAAGGTCTTTGAATGCGAACAGTGCAGTGAAGATACCAAGAGATACCATGGATGATCTTGTCAGCGGCATCATGATCCTGAGGAACTTCTGGCCGATATGGCAGCCGTCGATTCCTGCCGCTTCCTCAAGGTCTTTAGGCAGTCCCTGATATCCTGTCTTGAGGAGGTAAGTACCGAACGCTGTTACGATTCCCGGGAACACGAGTCCGGCACAAGTATTGAGCCAGCCAAGACCCGAAACCATGAGGTACTGCGGGATGATGAAAATCGTTGACGGGATCATCATCTGAATAAGTACCAGCGAGAACAGGAAGTTCTTGCCAGGGAATTTAAGTCTTCCGAAAGCATAGCCAGCCATCGTAGCTGTAAGGCATGCGCATACAACACGGAAGAAGATCATCAGCAGAGTGTTCTTATACAGAAGAACGAAGTTGTAGCTCTTCCATACCTCGCCGAATGTCTCCCAGTGCCAGCCGTTGTGCGGGAAGATGTAGAACGGACTTACCGAAATAGCTTCCTGATTTGTCTTGAGTGCAGTCAGTATCATCCAGGCGAAAGGAACCAGCATGATGAATGCCATGATGATCAGGATGATGTACATTATAGTTTTATTGACTCTGTCTCTTGTACGAGCATTTTCCATTGATCATTCCCTCCTTTCTAGTTGTAGAACACGAAGCGTTTCTCAGCGCGCTGCATGATAAGAGTAACGATCATAATGAATGCTACCAGAATCATTACAATCGCAGCACCATAACCTCTGTTGCCCTGGTTGAATGCGTATTCATAGAATACATATACAGTGGACTGAACCTTGCTCAGAGCCTGGTTGGTTCTGTCCATTACCATGAACATAAGGTCAAAGATTGTGAGTGCGCCTATAACTCTTGTCTGGACGATAAAGAATGTTGTAGGGCTGAGCAGAGGAACCGTAATGTTGAAGAACTGACGGATACCTGTTGCTCCGTCGATCTCAGCAGCCTCATAGTAGTCTCCCGGGATCTCCTGAAGTCCGGAGATGAAGAGAACCATATTGTAACCGATGATCGACCACACGCCGATGATACCTACAGATATCCATGCGATCTTAGGATCGGATATCCATGCAATATTTGTATGGAGCAAATTGTTGAAAAGTCCAAACTGCTGATTATAGAGCCATTTCCAGACCATAGCTACGGCTGCAGGTGCGCAGACCATAGGCAGGAAGAATACAGTACGGAAGAACGATGTTCCCTTGAGCTTCTTGTTGAGGAATACAGCAAGAATGAGGGCGATGATAACACCGAAAGGTACTTCGATGATAGCGTACTTAATCGTATTCAGCAACGACTGCCAAACTTCACTAGTCTGGAAAGCTTTAGCGTAGTTTGCAAATCCTACGAAGGTATTGCCTTTACCAAAGTCACCCGTTTTACAAAATGACTGCCATACAGTATTGAACGCAGGGTAAAAGTTGAGGACGATTAGGCCAATGATAGTCGGAGCAACAAAGAGGTATCCCCACATTGCCTCGTTCTTCTCTTTGGCTGTCATCTTTCTTTTTTCTTTCATAGATTGTTGCCTCCTTATTCGCTGAGAATAAAGGATCGCGGGCCACCGTTAAGCAGCGGCCCGCCATGCTCTTATTAGATTGTCGCCCCATTAAGAGGCATCAGTTTGCTAAGATTACTCGTTAGCGATAGCGTCACGGATCAGCTTAGCTACGTTGTCACATGCTGTGGACATAAGGTCAGCATCTTCAGGATTCTGCCATGCCGGGAGGAAGCCCTGCTCCTGCTCCATAGGGTTCTTCCAAACACCGGAGTTACGTGTGCCCGGACGAGCATAGAGAGTTCCATCCTCTTCAACCTTTGTGAATGCGGAAACATCCATTCCCTCGAAAGCATCTGCGAATGCATCGGAGATTCCAGGGATACCTGCCATTGTTACGCCAAGTTCTGCCTGCTTAACCTGAGCTTCCTCAGAGCAGAGGTACTCGATGAGAGATGCAGCTCCATCCGGATTTGCTGTAGCTGCAGAAGCTGCCCAGCCAAGTCCGTTGTAGCATGTCCATCTTTCGTCCTTCTGGCACTTGCCGTCACCGTTTCTGTCGCAGTATGGGATCTGAGCCCAAGCATAATCGGCATGATTCTCAGCTGTGTAGAAAGCATTGATCATCCATGAACCCTGTGTGATCATAGCAACCTTGCCCGACTGGAACAGGGAATCTGTTCCGGACTCAGCAACTACAGCCTGAGGTGTTCCGACTGTGAGCAGCTTACGAACCATCTCCATTCCTGCCTTACCTTCAGCAGAGTCGATAGCAGTATCTGTCTTTTCAGCGTTTACAATGTTGCCGCCATATGCGTAAACATAGTTGTACCATCCATCCTGGTCATTGGATGTGTTGCAAGCCCAACCATAAGTGTCATCTGGTGTTTTCTCAGTGATGGTCTTAGCAGCTTCGTACATATCCTCGTATGTCCAGTCATCTGTAGGATAGTCAACGCCAGCCTCGTCGAAGAGTGCCTTGTTGTACAGCAGAGCGATTGTATCGTGGTCCTTAGGAAGAGCATATGTCTTTCCATCGCTCTGATAAATTGCTGTGATGTCCGGATAGTAAACGCCCAGATCAACACCGTCCTTTTCGATGTAGCTTGTCAGGTCGAGCAGTACATCGTTCTCCATGTAGATCTGCGCATAGTCGGAGTGCATCCAGAATACATCCGGAAGCTGTCCGCCGGAAGCACCAGCCTCGAGAAGTGTCCAATAGTTGTCCCAGTCAACTACCTCGACCTTTACCTCAGGATTACCCTGAGCTGTCCAGTCGTTGCAGATTTCCTGGATTCCTGCCTGCTGATTAGAGTCCCAGATGTTGATGGTGATAGCGCCCGATGCATCGCCAGATGATGTATCAGCAGACTCGCCGCCACCGCCGCCGCATGCAGCGAACATCCCGACCATTGCCACGCACAGCATAGCTACGAGAAATCTTTTAAACTTCATAACTAATCCTCCTAAAAATTGCAAAAAAACATAACGTTAGTTATTATGTTTACTGGAGAAATTTTACAGTTTGCCACTGGAATATAGTATGGAGAAATGTCAGACGTTAATAGTCTAATGTGAGTTAAAATGTTGTATGCTAAAGGCTGAACGAACCTGTATAACCGCCTTTTACGCTTTCCTGCCGAAGCTCTACACTCATCTTTCTATACTCTGTAGGCGTCATGTTGGTTTTTTTGCGAAAAGCTTTGGAGAATGTAAGAGGATCTGAGTATCCCACCGCGACAGCTATACTCCCTATAGGCTCAGTTGTTGTCCTTAACAGCTCAGAAGCTATTTCTATTCTGAAGTTTATCAGATACTCCTGAGGCGACATATTCAGCTGCTGTTTAAAGATACTGGTGAGATAGCTCCGGTTAATACCTACTTTTGACGCAATTTCGGATATTTTAATGTTTTCGCTGTATCTGGTAGCTATATAGTCAATGGCCATATTGACATATTTTACATTGTTGTTCTGAGCATGAGTGTTTTCGTTCTCGTTCAACTCCATCATTATCGCCAAAGTCTCATACAGAGCCGACATACGCCTCATTGCATCGATATGGTTCAGCTGCCTCGCAATGAGTATGCGATCTATCGAATCGCGAATGCGCGATAAATCCCCTGCATCGAGTACAGGTTTTTCCTTTGTAAATCCTATTGCTTCAACAACGGTTTTTGCCCTGAGCCCGTTGAAGCCGATCCACATATATGACCATGGATCATCACGATCCGCCTCATAATAAGTCGTATCGCCGGGATAAATAACAAACATTTCGCCTGCTCCGAGTCGGAATTCCCTGTCTCCGATCTTATAGATACCTTTGCCCGCAGTAATTACATGAATCACATAATTATTACGGATATATGGCCCGAATGATGCTCCCGGATCGCATTTTTCCCGCCCGCAATACGACAATTGAAGAGGACTGGCTACTTTAAGATCGTATAGCTGTTCAAGGTCTTCCAGGCACATGTATTTTTTTGTATGTGTGAATCCTACCGTGTTTGACATTATATGGAAATCCTTATCCTCTCTGTCACGAAACATAGCTGCGCGCAGACTTGAAATTGCCATTTTTCAGTTGTTTTATTATACTATACGGTATGCAATTTTCTCAATATAGTGAAAAATGCGACAAGTAACCATATAATTACATTGCCACAACTTTTTGCATATTGTTCTTTGATGGGATTCAAGCAAAATACATTCTTGTTTTTTATATAAACAACATCATTTTGGGTTCCCGTTTAAAACGTTTTATTGTATCTTATCTTGAAAATAGTATTGCTTAAAATGACCCGACAGGAGAAGACTTCAACATGGCTATTATCTATCGTGAAACGGAAAAAACAATTACCTTAAAAACCAGAAACTCATCTTACCAGATGAAGATCGGCAGAGCTGATTATCTTCTTCATCTTTATTACGGACCTCAGATAGCAGACAAGGACCTGTCCTATCAGATCAAACAGTATGACCGTGGTTTTTCGGGCAATCCTTATGACACACATCAGGACCGCACATTCTCGCTTGATGCGCAGCCTCAGGAATTTACAACACAGCAGCAGGGTGATTTCCGCATCCCTTCCATAGAAGCTGTCAACTCTGATGGAAGTTATTCATTTAACGGGCGCGTAAAGTCCTTTGACATATATAAGGGCAAATACACGCTCAATACCCTTCCTTCAAGTTTTGCAAGGAAGAGCGATAAAGTCGATACTCTTGAAGTGGTACTGGAGGACGCTGTAACTCATGTTCAGGTCGTTCTTTACTATTCCGTATACGAGGATTTTGACATCATTACCAGAGCGGTCAGGGTCATCAATGCCGGAAGCGGCAGCATCCGCCTCAAAAAGATCTCATCAATGTGTCTTGACTTCCTGAACGGCTCCGATCTGGAATTGATCAACCTGCCCGGACGCTATGGACAGGAGCGCCAGGTAGAAAGACAAGCATTGACGCACCACGTCCACACTATTTCTTCAGGGCGCGGCAGTTCATCTCACCAGCAGAATCCGTTTTTGGTCCTTTGCGAAAAAGGAGCAACTGAAGACCACGGCATCTGTTATGGTGCAGCGCTTGTGTATTCAGGAAATTTCCTGGCAGAGGCAGAACTCGACCAATATGATCAGGTCCGTCTCCTGATGGGTATCAGCAGAAAGCAGTTTGATTACCGTCTGGAGCCGGGAGAGTCATTTGAGGCACCTGAAGTGATCATGGCATTCTCTGAAAACGGATTTACCGGACTCAGCCACCTCTATCACGACTTTTTCAGGCAGCGTATGTGTGAGAGCAAGTTTGTCCGCAGAAGACGCCCTATCCCTATCAACACCTGGGAAGCTGCCTTCTTCGATTTTGATGACAGGAAGCTCATAGAAATTGCCAAAGCAGCAAAGCAAATGGGTGTTGAGCTTCTGGTGATGGACGATGGATGGTTCGGCAAAAGAACTGATGACAACGCAGGACTCGGCGACTGGTTCGTTAACACCGATAAGATACGCTGCGGTCTGGACAACCTTGTTAAGCAGGTAAACGACATAGGTCTCAAATTCGGAATCTGGTTTGAGCCTGAGATGGTGAGCGAAGACTCCGATCTTTTCAGAGCGCATCCCGACTGGGTCATGGCTATACCGGGAAGGCGTGCTATACGCAGCCGGAATCAGCTCGTGCTCGACATTACCAGAGAAGACGTTCAGGACTACCTGATCTCTTCGGTCAATGCAATACTCGACAGCGCTAACATCGCTTATGTGAAGTGGGACATCAATCGTTCTGTAACGGATGTCTTCTCCAACGAGCTTCCTTCAGACCGTCAGGGCGAAGTGTATCACCGGTATGTGATGGGCCTGTACCGTATCATGGACGGCATAATCAAAACTCATCCGGATATCCTGTTTGAGGGATGCTCCGGAGGAGGCGGACGCTATGATCCGGCTATGCTCACATACTTCCCTCAGTACTGGATGTCGGATAATACAAGACCGCTCGACAACATAAAACTGCACTATGGGACCTCGTTCCTGTACCCTGTCTGCTCCATGGGCGCTCACGTGTCCAATGCAGATCAGAAGATCCCGATGTCAACCAGAGCAGCTGTTGCGATGTGCGGCACATTCGGTTACGAGCTGGATGCCACAAAACTGACTAAGGAAGAGCTCGCTGAATGCAGGAGGCAGAGCGGAATATTTAAAAAATACAGCTCACTGATTTTCTCCGGAGACTATTACCGCCTGACCAATCCGTTCAGACACGGGAACTTCGAAGCATGGCAGTCGGTTTCCAAAGACAAGTCCGAGGCACTGCTGACAGTAGTCATCACAAGACTGACAGTGAATGGTCCGCAGGAATATATAAAAGCAAAAGGACTGGATCCTGACGGGATGTACCATGTAGATCTGTTAGACATTACATTATCCGGAGCCGCTTTGATGAATGCCGGGATTCCGGTTCCGCGTGAAGTCTCTGACTACTCATCTTTCCAATACTATTTCAAAAGAGTTTAAAAATGCCGGCACTCACAACGCTATTAAACATATAAAACGGAGATATCAAACATGGCAAAGATAACTTTTATGGGAGCCGGGTCTACGGTTTTTGCAAAAAACGTCCTTGGCGACTGCATGATGACCCCTGCTCTTGAAGAGAGCACAATAGCTCTTTATGACATCGATAAAGTCCGTCTTGAAGAGTCCGCTTCAATGCTTGAAGCGATAAACCGCAACAATGGCAGCAAGGCAAAAATCGAGAAATACCTCGGCGTGGAAAACCGCAGAGATGCTCTCCGCGGAGCCGGCTATGTTGTCAATGCCATTCAGGTTGGCGGATATGATCCATGCACTATCACAGATTTTGAGATTCCGAAAAAGTATGGTCTGCGTCAGACTATCGCCGATACATTGGGCGTAGGCGGTGTGTTCCGTGCACTTCGTACGATACCTGTAATGCTGGATTTTGCTCATGACATGGAGGATGTATGTCCGGATGCATGGCTCCTGAATTACACAAATCCTATGGCCATGCTCACCGGAGCCATGCTTACGATGACCGGCATCAAAACAGTAGGCTTATGCCACAGCGTTCAGGTATGTGCTCCGACACTTCTAAATGAGCTTGGCATGGGATACGATGATAAGGTTCAGTGTAAAATAGCAGGGATCAACCATCAGGCATGGCTTCTGGAATGCACCCGCGACGGAGTGGATCTCTATCCTGAAATAAAACGAAGAGCAAAGCTCTATAACGAGGGCAGGCTCGACATCGGCAGCTGGGAGGATCGCCTGAAAGCAATGTCCAACGGTGAGCCTCTGCCGGGGCATTCGATCGAACGGCTTAAAGAGGAATACGACCTGTACAAAGAAAAAGGGCTTCACGGAGACATGGTGCGCCTCGAAATGATGCTTCGCTTTGGATACTACATCACGGAATCAAGTGAGCATAACGCTGAGTATATGCCGTATTTCATCAAGAAGAATTATCCTGAACTGATAAGCCGGTTCAATATACCTCTGGATGAATATCCACGCAGATGCATTTATCAGATAGAGGAGTGGAAAAAGCGCGGGCGCGAGCTTACACAGGATCCTACACTCAAGCACGAAAGATCGAGAGAGTACGCAAGCTACATCATCGAAGCAATGGAGACTGATAAGCCTGCAAAGATCGGAGGAAACGTTCTGAACAACGGACTGATCACAAATCTTCCGCACAATGCCTGTGTAGAAGTGCCATGTCTTGTGGACCGCAACGGAATACAGCCTACAGTAATCGGTGACCTTCCGGAGCAATGCGCTGCGCTGAACCGCACCAATATTAACGTACAGCTTATGACCATCGAAGCGGCACGCACCCGTAAAAAAGAGGATGTCTACCGCGCCGTCATGCTGGATCCGCATGCTTCTGCCGAACTGTCAATCGATGATATAGTCGCTATGTGTGATGAAATGATCGCGGCTCACGGAAGCTGGATGCCGGAATATTCTTAAACACATAACGTTTCGCCCATAAAGCAATGTACTAAAAAAGGATCCGTCTCGCTGTGATAGTGTGACGGATCCTTTTTAGTTCTAAAATTATTTCAGCATCGGCCCAAACAGATGTATATTAAACCAGTCTATCATCGGCCCCATCATGAAAGCTGAAATGATCGTACCTATTCCGATCACAGCTTTAAGCCCTGATGCTTCCTGTCCTGAAAGCAGAAACAGTGCAACGCCCAGGGCAACACAGGTGAAATCAGTCATAATACGCACATACTTGAAAACACCCTTATGCCAGGTTTCTGTTATTATCAGTGCTATGGCGTCGTAAGTCGAAACGCCCATATTTGCGGTAAAATACATCGATGCTGCGATGCATGCTGTAAGCACCCCTATCAGAAGATATGCGACCCTGACCGCGAGTGAAGGTCCGGGTATTGCCGCGGCTAAGATATCGACGCCAAACTGCACTATGTAGCCAAGCAGAAACAGATTTATCAGCGTTCCAAGCCCTATGCGGGCTTTATCAAACACAAGGCTGAAGACGAGCAGTACGGCATTTACCAGTACGTAAAGAGTACCGTACTTTATGGGAATCAGTGCGTCAAGTCCACTCATGAAAGCCTGAAACGGGTCCACGCCGAACACGGCTGATTTGAAGAAGCTTACTGCAACTCCGGAGAGCACGACTCCGACCACACACATTATTACTCTTTTCCTAAAAAGAGGATCTTTGCTCATCTTACTTTCCCAACTCACTGATAAAACGTTCGAACGCTGCCATTCCCTCATCTGTTCTCTTGAAAACTCCTGCGTCTTCGAGGACCGCCGCAAACACTTTACCGATCTCCTCCTCGGTGAGGCGCCCTGCCTCCAGCTCACCCTTAAGGCGTGCAGGCAGTACAGCCAGTCCCATGACCTCGATAAGACCTATGTTCTCTTTCTTGATGTGATGCTTGTCGGCATGCGGATGGAAGACTCCGAGAGGATTCTCTTCTGTCGTTATATTGTTGCGAAGCACGAGATCCATCTCGTAAGCCTCGCCCCTTCTGCGTGCTATCGGAGTTACCGTTGAATGCTGCTCACCCTCGGTCTCATGGAAGATGAAAGCAGATTCGTCATCATATGCACGCCACTTATCCAGTATGAGAACAGCAAGATCTGTCAGGCTTTCCTTGTCCTTAGAGCTTATCCTGATGACTGACATCGGCCATTTCACGATACCGGCTTTAACATCTTCAAAGCCCGGTACGGAAAACTCCTTTTCGACGCCGGCACGAGCCATCGCGAACTCATAGTTGCCGCCCTGATAGTGGTCGTGACTCAGCACACTGCCTCCAACTATAGGAAGATCGGCATTTGATCCAATAAAGTAGTGCGGGAACAGCGTCACAAAATCCAGCAGGTTTGTAAATGCCTGCCTGTCTATATGCATAGGAATATGCTCCTTATTGAAGACTATGCAGTGCTCGTTATAGTAGACATACGGGCTGTACTGCAGGAAGAAATCCTTACCCCCTATGCTGATCGGAATAACCCTGTGATTTTGCCTTGCCGGATGATCCAGTCTGCCCGCGTAGCCCTCATTCTCTGCGCACAGCAGGCATTTCGGGTATCCCGAAGCTTTCGCCTTGCCGGCAGCAGCTATTGCCTTAGGGTCTTTCTCAGGCTTGGAGAGGTTGATAGTTATGTCAATAGTTCCATACTCGGTATCAACCGTCCATTTGCGGTCCTTTGCGATACGGTCTCTTCTGATGTAATTCGTGTCTCCCGACAGTCTGTAATACCAGTCAGTCGCCTCTTTTGGCGAATCTTCATATTTTTTGTAAAACGCCTCCGTGATCTCGGACGGTCTTGGCATCAGGAGTCCCATGAGCTCTGTGTCGAAAAGATCGCGATATGTAGCAGAATTGCCTTCAATGACACCGTGCTCATATGCATAGTCACATAGTCCGTCCAGGATCTCCTGTATCTGCGGGAGCTCTCCTTCTATGTCAATCAGGCCGTCGAAGCCATCCATATGGAACGCCTCAAGTATCCTGTTTGATGCCCATATACGGTCAGAGTCTTCTATCCATTTTTTCCTTACAGCATATTCAATAAGTTGTGATATCAGCAGCTCCATTTTAATCCTCCTGCTTTATCTTAATTACAAGTATTTTATCAGTCTATGAGTGTGCATCCGCCGACCGGGCGTATGTATGTAACTCTGCACGCGCCTTCACCAAGCACGGAGTCCATTCCTTTTCTGAACTCCTCCACCATATCGAGCGGCACAAATGCCTGTATGGTACCTGCAAATCCGCCTCCGTGCACTCTGCGTGCGCCGCGTCCTGCAAGATAGTATCCCGCCATTGCAAGCGAAAGAGCTACAGGCTGGTCTGCAGGATCCCTGTACGTGGCAACATTCTGCAGATACATATATGATGAATGTCCCGAGCTGCTGACCAGCTTGAGAAACTTATCAAATTCGCGCTTTTCAAGTGCTTCGACCTGCTGCTCAACGCGGTGGCAATCTGTAAAGTAATGTATCGCGCGCATCACGGCACGGTCTCCCAGCTGCTTTCTCAGTTTCGCTATAGAACCGTAGAATTCCGCCTCGTCAACCTCACAGAGAACTTCCTTGCCAAATGCCTGAGCAACGGATTTCATCTCAGCAGGAACTGCAGCATAATCTCCCGTAAGGTCAGCGTGGTCAGCTCCCGTATCTATTATGCAAAGCGCATATCCCGCGGATGCAAAATCAAAGTCTACCGCATGGTACTGAGGATTCTCCTTATCCTGGAAATCTATTGCCACGATGCCGCCAAGTGCACATCCCATCTGATCGAGCAGACCGGATGGTTTTCCGAAATATACATTTTCAGCATATTGTCCGATTTTTGCAATTTCAGCCAAAGGTATGCTGTTAGCGCAGAACAGTCCGTTAACTGTGACTCCTATCAGGACTTCGAAGCATGCTGAAGACGAAAGGCCCGAGCCGCCCGGAACATCAGAAATGACATATGCATCAAAACCTTTGACCTCGTATCCTCGTGAAGATATCGCCGCCAGAGTTCCGCGGATTATGGCCTTTGTTGTATTTTCCTCTTCCTTTACAGGTTCGAGGCTGCTGATATCCACTGTAGTCAGTCCATAACCCTCTGAGTAGATATGCACCTCATTGCTCCCATTCGGAGCGGCACATGCTAATGCATCGAGATCAACGGATCCTGTGAGCACTTTTCCTCTTTGATGATCCGTATGATTGCCGCCGATCTCAGTGCGTCCCGGCGCACTGTACACAGATACTTCAGTCTCTGCAGATGCACCGAATTCTTTCATGAATCCGTCAAGCACTCTGATGATCCTGTCTCTGTAAGGCCCGAGCTGATCAGCCGGACGGCAGTATAGACTTTTGAGCATCATGTCATAGCTGCCTGCAGAAAGTGATGTTTTGATAGATGTTATTGATCGCATAGTAAATGCTCCTTTGTCATAAGTTATTGTTTATGGTTCACAGGCACCGCACGGTGTATATCCCTGTGATGTCAGTTCCGTACGAGTCGCTGTAACTGTCTTTTTGTTATGCTCCGACATTTCCTTCACACCGTCGCAGGTCGGGTAATGGAACACGCCTGAACGTGTATTTATAACGTATACTCTTGCGTCCTGTGTCGCCTGCTCTTCTGTTGTGACTACGCCTGTCCTATAGTTGATCTCGGCATTAGGTGTCACATTAAAGCAGTAGACATTGAAGGATATACCTTCGCCTTTGTCTTCCACCGACCAGGCTGTCATCTGAACACCTCTTGCAACCAGCTCATCACCCACAAACCATGGCTTCACATAGTACAGCACATGATTGCCGGTGTTCCAGATATAGTGTTCGGTCTCCTCTTCAAGAGGTCTCATTCCGTCGTAGTTGAGGTAGTGTGTACCGGTAATCAGGTTGGAAGGATTGGCATTCTCGGCCGAAAGTGCCCACGCTATTAGATGGCAGCGCTCCCAGTTCTGAGCCTTTGCCCATCCCGAAGGATGTACAGACGATATATCGCCTCTTTCCTGACCTTCCTGAGGCATTGTCTCCTCTCCCAGGAGGCCAAAAGCACAAGTGCATCTGCCGAGGTCATCGAGGCTGCCGTAGTACTCATAAGGAGTCAGCTTATTGGAGTCAACCGTGCCAAGCAGATTGCCTTTCGTCTTCCAGTCGTTTCCGTCCTTAATGAGACCGGCCCGCTCATAAACTTCATCAGGGAACGCAGGGATACCGCTGCTCACCTTAACGTAGTTTTGCCCGTTGAACTCCGGAAGTGCTGCAGGATCAATGTCTGAAGATGCATCCCATTCGGTGGTCTTTACGCCGCTGTTTTCACCGCCGGAATTACCGCCGGAGTTTTCACCGCCGTTATTTTCGCTGCTGTTCTCATTGCTGCTCCCCTGATCGATGGCCTCGTATCCGAGCTTCTGCATGAGGCTGTCTCTGGCACCTTTGATAAACGGAGCATCAGACATCACAAAGAACGCCGCGGCAATCAACAGCACAAGCAATAGAGCAAGAGCCGGCCTCTGCCGGCTCCTGCTCTTTGTATTATTATTATTCTGACTTTTTTGTGCCATCCTTTATTTCTGCTCAGTTCTTGCAGCAGCGATGTCCTCGCCTGTCCATCTCGCATTGGAAGCGATACCAAGCATTTTGTCCTTGAGTTCCTGCTCGATCCTTGCGAGTTCTTTCTCTGCCTCTGCTCTTGCGACCTTGCCGTCCTCCTGGATCTGGATGATTTCATCGATAGCTGTGATCAGCTCCTGGTTGGTGTGCTGCAGTGTCTCGATATCGACGATACCTCTCTCGCTTGCCTTTGCTGTGTTAACAGTATTCTGGTGCAGAGATTCGGCGTTCTTCTTGAGCATCTCATTGGTAGCTTCTGTGACTGCCTGCTGAGCTTCAATAGCCTTCTGTGTGTGATAGTTGTTGAGAGCCAGCACCATCTGGGTTTTCCACATAGGAATAACGTTTACGATGGTGGAGCGGATCTTCTCGGACATGATGGTATCTGAATTCTGTACCATTCTGATCTCAGGTGCAGACTGCAGGCATACTGTTCTCGAAAGTTCAAGATCGTAGATCTTCTTCTCGAATCTGGTGATCATGTCTGCGTAATCCTGAGCTGCCTGTGCATCCTCAACTGAGCCTGTCTCTCTTGCCTTTGCCTCGAGCTCAGGGAGAGTTTCGTTCTTTGCCTTCTCAATAGCGAGCTTGCCTGCTTCGATGTACATCGATACTTCCTTGAAGTAAAGTTTGTTCTTATCATAGAGTCTGTCGAGCTGAACGATATCCTTGAGGAGCTGTTCCTCATGCTCTTCGAGCAGCTTTACGATCCTGTCGATGTTTGCTTCAGTTGTGGTGTACTGTGTTTTGAGTTTTTCGAAATTCTTCTCGGCACTTCCGAACAGCTTTCCGAAGAAGCTCTTCTTCTCTTCGCCGTTTGACTTGAGTTCAACGAGCAGGGATGTCAGTACCTGTCCGGTCTCGCCCATGTCTTTTGTTCTGACGCTCTGGAGAGCACCGTCAGCGAAATCCGAAACCTTGCGCTGTGCGCTTGCGCCGTAGCTCAGTACCGCATTGCTGTCTGTTATATCGATCTTATCGGCAACCGCTTTGATCTGCCTCTGCTCATCAGGTGTGAACTTAGCAAGCGGGTCTTCCTTCTTTTCTTCTTCAGGTGCATATTCAGGTGCGAAATCAAAAGCCTGAGCCATATCAAGAGCAGCAGCCTGAGCTGCGACCTCCTGTACTCCTGCCTCAAGTTCAACTGCCTGTTTTTCTGCTGCTTCAACTACAGCTTCAGGGGTAAGTTCAAAATCTGCCATCTTGTCCTCCTTTTATAACTATTATAGGTCGAAATCTGAATCCAGCAGGCCCTTGCTCGCAAGCGTAGTCTGCAGCATTTTGATATCCGTGGTGATGTCCATGATGTCATCTTCATGGAGCTTTTCGAGCAGGTTCTCAGAAGCCTCTGTGACTGAGTCGATTAGGCTGATAAGCTGAGCTTTGATCTCGTCAGCCTGCTCCTGCAGATAATTCGGATTGGTATTGAGCAACGGAGCTCCCGTGGAATCGGTTGTGACTTCTTCCTTAACAAGCTCGGTCTCGATTTTGCCCATATCTGCGATCTTTTCGTTATAGTCGTCAGTCAGGCGCACGACCTCAGGGTAATATTTTTCTCTGAAGTCCTTGACCTGTTTTTCAAGCTCAGGTACCTGCTCAACTCTTTCATCTATCTTTTTGGTGATAGTTCTGAGAGTCTTGAGCTTCAGCTTGATCTCACTGTCATCGGTCATGACGATGAGATCGTCAAGCGATTCAGGTGCCTGACCGCCGTCACGAGCCTTTTTGCGCTTCGCAGCCTTTATCTCTGCTGCCGATCTCTCGACTGATTCAATAGGCACACCGTTCTTCGTCATAACGAGCATGCGGTTATTGATATCTACATATGCCTGCGGGAAGAATCCGTCAGCTATCATGGCCTGAAGTTCATCAGCCACCTTGTTGAACGGCTTTCCTACAGCTGCGGCAAGCTCGTCAATCGATGTGTTTCCGTTTTTGTTTATCTTAGCCTCGTACGTCCTGATCCTCTTTGCTCTGGTATTAAGTACCAGCTTCATGATGCCCGCAGCAGCGATAAGAATCGCTCCTACGATGGCAACACCAAGTCTGAATTCAGGAGCATCCGTGGACCCTGCTGCTGACATCAGGAACACTATTCCCGTTACCAGCGACGCTACAGTCCAGCCTGATTTGCCGAGTCTCTTCTTGTTAAGCTTCTTCTCATTACGGCGCTGTGTGAAGGTGCTCTGGTTTGAAGAATCTGCCTGCTGACTTCCCACCGGTCTGTTCGTAGAAGTGCTTCTTGTACCGGAATTAGGTTTTCTGGTCGTTGTCGTAGTAGTTGTCTTGGTCGTAGTTGTACCGTTGGCGTTTCTTGTGGTTGTTGTCCTGGTCGTTACGGTTTTGCCGCCTGACTGAGGCATGCCTCCGGTACCGAAGAGTTCGCCGAAAACGCCACCGCTTCCATCAGCGCCCGTTAATATATCGCCGATATCCCTGAATGATCCGGAAGGCTCCTGGACGACAGGAGCTGCACCGTCTGCAGGCATTGCTTCATAGTCGAGTGAATTGGCATACATCACAAAGGACAGGTTTCTCACCCCCGGAGGTATTGCCAGACGCGATTTGAATGTTTTCTTTTCTCCGCTTGCCCACTTGCCTGCGTTTATGGACGCAGTACCTATCTCCATGTTGTTGGTCCTGTCGATCACTTTGATCTTGAACGAGAATTTGTCAAAGTCAAAACCCGAGTTATTGACAACTGAAAAACTGTAGCTAAGTCTTCCGTCATCAAGCCTCGATGTCTTTGTAGTAGCCTTTGCCGAATCTTTAAAATCGGTTTCGAACCACTCTGCGATAGCCGCGCGTGCATCTATTGCGTTTGTCATTTCCGTTCCTTTCGTTCCGAAAAAACCTTTACACTATATTGTACCATAAATTGCCCTGATTCGTTAGAAATCAAGGCTGAAATCAAGATCTATCTCCTCATCGTCTTCAGTTATACCGACGACTTCATATGTTTCTTTAGCTTCGTTCAGACGGTCTTCGACAGAGACATATGTATCTCTTCCGGTAAGATTGTCCCATATTACCGTTATATGATCGTTGATGAGTTCCTTGGCGCTCATGGCTGAAAGAGATCCGTCATCCATGAGACAGATGATGGTGCGATAGCCCTCATCTCCGAATCTTACAAGGAATACGTCTTTTACTTTACCGCTGTCCGCAAATGGATAAATGGCACCGTCTACGACTTCGTTATTGGTCTCTGCGTTCTTCAGAAGGTCATCCAGCGGGACGATCCTGAGTGTTCCGTCTTCAAACAGCGTGATAGATTCGATCTGAAGCGGAATATCTTCCATTCCTTCAGTATCGATCTCATCGATGGCCTTTACTACTTCTACGGCCGGTTCCTCAGCAACTTCCTCCTGCTCCGGAACTTCCTCTGGTTCTGACTCAGCAGTCCCGTTCTTTGCTCCGCATGCACCCAGCATCATGGCAAGTGCAAGTATCAGGAGCATAGATAACAGTCCCAATAATCTCTTTTTTTGCGTCATATATTAATCTCCCCCAATAAAAAAGTTATCAAGTAATAATACCACAGCATATAAAAACAAAGAAACGGCAGAGCCGCTTCTTTGAGTGTTTTTTTGATGAATATTAAGTGTCGGATAGTTATTCCGTCCCTCTTTTAGCCTCCGAGATAGGCCTTTTTGACCTCTTCGGACTTTGCCAGTTCCTCACCGGTACCGGAAAGAGTTATACGTCCGGTCTCGATAACATATGCTCTGTCGGCTACTGAAAGCGCCATCTGAGCGTTCTGTTCTACGAGAAGGATCGTAGTGCCGGCCTTGTTAAGGTTCACTATGATATCGAATATCTGGTCTACCAGGATAGGCGCGAGTCCCATTGAAGGCTCATCCAGCATCAGGAGCTCAGGGTCAGACATAAGCGCCCTTCCCATAGCCAGCATCTGCTGCTCACCTCCGGAGAGCGTACCCGCGATCTGCGATGTTCTCTCCTTGAGCCTAGGGAACTGCTCGTATACATACTCGAGATTGTGAGCGATACGGTCCTTCTTTGTTACGAAGGCTCCCATCTGGAGGTTCTCCTCAACGGTCAGACCCTGGAAAATACGTCTGCCTTCAGGAACGTGCGAAATTCCCATTGCAACGATCTTGTGCGCCGGAACATGTGCTATGGAGCTTTCGAGGAATTCGATATCTCCCGTCTTACTGCGCAGGAGTCCGGAAATAGTGTGGAGCGTTGTGGACTTTCCGGCTCCGTTTGCGCCGATAAGGGTAACGATCTCGCCCCTGTTAACATCAAGGGAGATGCCCTTGAGGGCGTGGATGGCTCCGTAGTAAACATTGATGTTTTTTACTGTCAGTACTGTACCCATCACTCACCCCCCTTTCTGTCCGGCTTACCGGAAGCAGCAGATTCCAGTCTGCCCTTTTTGAGAGCTTTCTCAATGTCCGCTTTTTCCTTCTCTTCCTCTTCTTCCATCTTGCCGCGGCTCTTGCCGAGGTAAGCCTCGATTACCTTAGGATTGCTCTGGATCTCTTCAGGCCAGCCCTTTGCGATGACTCTTCCGTAGTTGAGAACAACGATGCCCTCACATATTCCCATGACAAGACTCATATCGTGCTCTATGAGGAATACCGCTATCTGGAATCTGTCGCGGATCTCTCTGATTGTATCCATCAGTTCTGTCGTCTCAGACGGGTTCATGCCTGCAGCAGGCTCATCGAGCAACAACAGTTTAGGCTTAGTAGCCAAAGCTCTCATGATCTCGAGCCTTCTCTGAGCACCGTAAGGGAGTGATCCGGCTCTGTAATCAGCAGTCTTCGTCATTCCGAAAATCTTGAGGTACTTCATCGCTTCCTTGCGGATGCGGAATTCCTCGTGCCTGTACTTTGGAGTATGAAGCATTCCATCGATAAGACTGTAGTTTGTCGTATGATGGAGCGCTACCTTGATGTTCTCCTCTACCGTTAGCTTGTCGAAGAGCCTGATGTTCTGGAATGTACGCGCCATTCCGGCCTTGTTGATATCAACGGTGCTCATGCCCTTGGTGCTCTTGCCGTCAAAGAAGATCTCTCCTCTCGTAGGCTCGTACACCTTGGTGAGCATGTTGAATATAGTTGTCTTACCGGCGCCGTTAGGACCGATAAGTCCGCCGATCTCCGTACGGCCGAGAGTCAGGTTGAAATTGTCTACGGCAGTAAGTCCGCCGAAGTCGATTCCCAGGTTCTTGACCTCAAGTATAGGAGCTTTGCCCCTGTCTTTTTCAGGAATGAATACATCTTCATTATAAGGCTCATCAGGTTCATACTGCTCTTTCGAGTCTACGAATACGGCTCTTCCGCCGACATTGTCGTTGTAGTAGATCTCCTGTCTGTTCTCGTAGGCATGACCGGAGTCGGCGATGTCGATATCGCGGCGCTCATCGCGCTTGTCTTTTTTATCTGCCATCTATGCCGCCCCCTTTCTGCTCTTTTTTCCTTTGCCCTTGCCTTTCCCGTCAGGTTTCTTCTTGACAGGATTGACCTTTGCCCAGATACCCGAGATCCTTGCCTTGATGGCAGGGTTGTATGTGCAGATCATTACAAGGATCAGTACGATAGCATATGTAAGCATTCTGTAATCTGCGAACTGCCTGAATGTCTCCGGCAGAACTGTCAGCAATGCAGCGGCTATGATACCGCCCCAGATGTTTCCTACTCCTCCGAGTACAACGAACACCAGTATCAGTACCGAAGTGTTGAAATTGAATTTAACCGGCACAAGTGTGCTGTAGTTGAGTCCGAACAGGCAGCCTGCCATTCCGGCCAGAGCTGCACTAACGACGAAGGCTATGAGTTTGTACTTCCTTACATCCAGTCCAATGGACTCGCCCGCGATACGGTTGTCCCTTATGGACATGATAGCGCGTCCCTGTTTGGAGTTCTTCAGGTTGAGTACGATGAAAACCGTGAAGAGGCACAGCAGAAATCCCCATGTGAACGTTGACATGGTCTTGGTTCCGGTCGCACCTATGGCTCCGGTGATTATCCTGTTGTTGTTCTCAACTCCTTCTATGGTATGGTTAAAAGCGAATCTCAGGCGTCCGTCACCATCAAATCCAAAGTAAAGGACGTTCAAGAAGTTCCTTATGATCTCACCAAAAGCGAGGGTCACTATAGCCAGATAATCGCCGCGGAGTCCCAGGATAGGTATGCCGATTACGAATCCGGCGATCGCAGCTATGAGAGCTCCGAATAGCATCGAAATGATTATTATAGCCGGCTCGAAAGACATGCTCTGTCCGAGTATACGAGACATCAGGATACCGCTGAACGCGCCTACCGCCATGAATCCCGCATGTCCAAGCGAAAGTTCTCCGGAAATTCCTACTACGAGGTTCAGTGAGACAGCAAGCGAGGTGTACACGCAGATAGGTACAAACTGGCCCTGCAGATTGTGTCCGATAAGGCCTGCTGCCGTGAGAAGCTGTAACAGTACGTATCCGCCTATAATGATGCCGTATGAAATGGAAGCTTCCTTGCGGTACTCATTACCTCTTACAGCGTTTTTGAGTCCCCTGCTGCTTATGTTTTTAAGTATTCTTTCTGCCATGGCGCACCTACACTTTCTCGCTGATCTTCTTGCCCAGCAGGCCCGTAGGCTTGACGAGAAGAACGATGATCAGGCATGCAAATACGATGGCGTCTGAGAGTTCTGTCGAGATGTATGCTCTCGAGAAGATTTCGATTATGCCGAGGATAAGTCCTCCTATCATAGCGCCCGGTATGGATCCGATACCTCCGAAAACGGCAGCCGTAAATGCCTTGATGCCCGGCATAGCGCCTGTAGTAGGCATGAGAACCGGATATGCGGAAAGCATCAGCACTCCTGCTACAGCAGCAAGTCCCGATCCGATGGCGAATGTCAGCGATATGGACTGGTTGACGTTGATGCCCATCAGCTGGGCTGCTCCGTTATCTTCCGAAACGGCTCTCATGGCCTTACCCGCTTTTGTCTTGCTGACGAAAAGCGTAAGCAGAATCATAATCACGACATTTGCAAGGATAGTAAAAATCGATTCCGGCGTGATCGTGAGCTGACCGCCCGCAGCATGTATAGGCTTCATGCCTTTGAACAAGCTGGTGAACATCTTAGGGTTGGCACCCCAGATCAGAAGCGCTACATTCTGCAGAAAATACGAAACGCCGATGGCTGTGATCAGAACAGCCAGGGAGCCGGTTCCTCTCAACGGTCTATAAGCAAGTCTCTCGATGGTGATACCGAGGAGCGTGCAGATGACCATTGCTACCAGAAGAGCCAGCCAGCCATTCAATCCCATATACATCGTCATTACAAATGACATGTACCCGCCTATCATGATTACATCACCATGAGCGAAGTTAAGCATCTTGGATATGCCGTATACCATCGTATATCCAAGCGCTATGATCGCATATACACTGCCCAGGCTCAGACCTGAGATGATGTTTGTCAGTAAATTCATGGTTTTTTCTTCCTATATTTATTTTGCAATAAACGCGGCTTCGGGGTGCCACACCTGAATGCAGCACCCCTGGGCCAACAACTATACACTTAAGTCAGTCAGTGTATTACTTAACCGGAACGTAAACGCCGTTCTCGATGACCATAGCATTCGGAGTCTTGTTGACTTCGCCTGCCTCGTTCCACTGCATCTCTGCGCCTGTAACGCCGCTTGCTGTGAAGTCGCCTGCGAACATCTTGACCAATGCCTCGCAGATATCCTCGTGTGAAGCCGAAGCATCAAGTCCTGCCTCGTTCATTGCCTTGTATACAGCATATACGCAGTCATAAGCGTCAGCAGCGAACTGGTTTGGCTCTTCTCCGTAAGCTTCCTTGTAAGCTGCTACGAATTTCTGTGTAGCCTCGTCCTCAGATGTTGCGATGAACGGTGTCAGAAGCATTACTCCCTCTGCAAGTGATGTGTCGAATCCCTCGAGTGTGAGGATTCCGTCCATACCGTCAACTCCGAAGAATGTTGGAGCGTATCCGATCTTGTCTGCCTGGATCAGGATGTTCGAAGCCGGTGTGTAGTAGATTGGCAGGAAGACGAAGTCAGCGCCTGCGTTCTTCATGCTGTTGATCTGAGCCTGGAAGTCTGTGTTAGCATCATCAGAGAATGCCTCTTCAGCTACGATTTCCTTGCCTGCTGCTTCATATTCTGCTTTGAACTTGTCGAAAATACCTACGGAGTAGTCCAGTGCGTTGTTGTAGATAACGCCGACTTTTGCATCCGGCATGTTAGCTACTAACCAATTAGCTGCAGCAACACCCTGGTTAGGGTCGGAGAAGCAAAGCTGGAATACATTGTCCTTGCCCTCTGTAACTGCTACCTGGGAAGCGGAAGGTGTGAGTGTGAATACTCTGTCTTCAAATGCCTTCTCGGATGCTGCTACGCATGCGCCGGATGTTGTGGACCCGACGAACACCTTCATGCCGTCATCCATAAGCTTGTTGTAAGCGTTGACTGCCTTTTCGCCGTCAGCTTCATCGTCCTCTGCCTGCCATGCAAGCTGGAGGCCGTCCGGATTAGCTGCGTTGATCTCGTCAACTGCGAGCTGTCCGCCGTTCTTTACTGCATTACCGTAAATAGCTGCAGGTCCTGTGAGAGGTCCTGTATTACCAAGCAGTACTGCTCCGCCTTCTCCTGCATCGCTGCCGCTGCTGCTTCCGCCGCCGCCGCATGCTGCCAGCATGAATACCATCATGCAGGAGAGTGCTACAACTACGACTTTTGTCCATGTCTTCTTCATTTTCTTTCTCCCTTTCTCTTCTGAATAATTGGATCTGACTGAGTTATAGTTGATAGTTGCCTGTTTGCCTTAGCCCGGGCATTTAATAAGCCCGCATTGCTGCGGGCTCCCAAGCTCAGGTTAATGACCTTCGTACTCAATCGCCCTACAGCATAACATCGCCCTCTACCAGTCTTACGACCAGAAGGACGCCGATAATACCGATGACGATAATGCTTGAGCTAAAGTACATATGGTCTCCTTTTGTGCACAGGTTTTGTGTACAGTGCGATTATAGTATTGTGAAGATTTTGTGTCAACCTTTTTGTGAAAAAAATCAATTTTCGATCCCTATTTTGTGTACATTATACAAAACAATCGGTTTTTGTATATAAAAGCACAAAAAACCTCCCAAAATGGGAGGTTAAATCGCCGTATTTTTGTTTTATCCAACTATTGTGGAGTACCATCCGAATTGAAGAGCGGCAGATACTCGAGATAGATGATATCAGTGCGGTCAGCTGCCTCGCCCTCAGCGAGAACCGTGCACCTGCCTACGATCTTTCCGCCGACAGTGTCTACCAGAGTCTCAAGAGCAGCAAGGGATTCGCCTGTGCTGATAACGTCATCAACTATCAGAGTTCGCTTACCCTTGATCTGTTCTCTCTCATCTCTTCCGAGGCACAGTGTCTGTATATGGTCTGTTGTGATTGAATTAACCTGGACCTTAACGACATCCTGCATGTAAAGCTTTGCACCCTTGCGGGCTACAATGTATGGCTTGCCGGACTGGCGTGCCATTTCATAGCACAGAGGAATGCCCTTGCTCTCGGCAGTGATGAGCACATCGAACTCAGGCGCCTGTTTCAGGAGCTCGCGAGCTGCAGCCTCAGTTACCTCTACATCATTGAACATAATGAAACCTGCGATATACAGGTCGTCTGTGACCTTGCAGAGCGGCAGATGCCTCTCGAGGCCTGCGATAGTCATCTTGTAATCCATGGTCTTTTCCTTTCGATTATCACATTACCAACAGAAAAATTTTATCACAACGCACAATAGTTTTGTAGTTTTTTTGTTATCACAAATCCGCTACTCCTGCGGAACCATCTTGCATACAACTATATAGCGTGCTTCCTCAAACTCATACGCACATGTGGAAAGCATCACAAGTCTGTCTTCTGTAGTCACGTTCGCAGTCGTTATGTAGCTTGCGAGGCCCTGGATCAGGTTAAGGTATGCCTGCTTATCTTCTTCTAATTTAAAATTAGTCGTATATATAGTGCTGTCCGAAGGCTCGTTGAGAAATGCCCATATCACGAGATCAAACTTTCCTTCAGGAGTAATGAGCTCAAGTCTGGAGTGTTTTTTGCAGTATTCCGGGTCCCGGAGTTCCTTAAGACATGCAAACATCGTACCGTCTTTCATGTGGTGTCCATATACTATTGTATTGAACTGCCTGAAGGGCGCCTCTGTTATGCAGTCCGCAAACAGCGTTCCGCAGCCACCCCATGTACGGTCAAAGAGCATGCTAAGATACATTTCGTTATTTTCTCCCTGCACAACAGGGTAATCGATGATCGTCCCTTCGTAGCGCAGCCATCCGATTACATCAGGATTGATCTTTCTGAGCGCATCAAAATCTATGTCATCTCCCGCCTGCTCGGAAATACTGTCATATACCGACCTGTCGGCATAGTATCCCTTTAATATCGTAAAAACGCGCCAGCCGGATATCAGCATGATGCCGACAAGGCAGATAATAATAATCTTAAATGCGGTGCTTCTGACCTTATTGCCTTTTTTTGGTTTTTTCTTAGGTGTTTCGTCCATTACTTTACATAGTTCCGGCCATTTTTGTCAGGCCTCAGGAATCTCTATCTCCTTGTAGTCTTTCATAAAATCGCGGATTGCAGCCATCGCCTTTTCGACTCCGCCCGGGGTCTCCGATTCAACATTGAGAGGCATAACAGGATCGTGAAGAGACATCCTGAGCAGGAACCACCCTTTATATCCATCTATATCATAGTTCACTCTCACGCCCTCGTAGTTCGGCTCTACCACCTCGAGCCTGTTTGAGTATTCAGCCCACTTTCCGAAATCCTCGAGCACACCGGCACCATATTTTGCAAAGTCCTCAGCTTTTATCTTAAGTCTGATCTCTTTCGACTCAGCCGGAGCTCTAAGGCCTTCGAGGAGTGCCATGATATCCTTTCCCTCCGCCTTAAGTCTCGCTGCGTTTATCACTATCTGCACAGCAAGGAAGGCCCCGTCATCGAGATAATAATTATCAGAATATGCTGCATGACCTGAAGTCTCTATCGCAAGGAATGCCTGTTCCCCTGCTGCACTGAGTTCTTTTGCCTTATTGATAACGTTCCTGTATCCTCTTTTATATCTCAGATGCCTGAGACCGAGTTTATCCTCAAGAAACTCGTGCAGCTCATTCGACGTCACGCTGTCAGTAACAACAGTGCCTCCGGGATAATCATCTGCAGCCAGAGCCGCAGCAAGAGCTACGATCTCATTACGCGCGATCGGTACTCCTCCCGGTGCAACAGCTGCCGATCTGTCTCCATCAGTGTCGAATATTATGCCAAGATCGGCATTGTTGTCCCTGACTGCCTTGCATATCGCAGCCATCGCTTCAGCATTCTCAGGATTGGCCGGATGGTTCGGGAAAGTTCCGTCAGGCTCAAGGTAAAGGCTGCCGCTGACATCAGCTCCCATTCTCTCCAGTACTTCCTTCGCGAAAAAACCTGCAGCGCCATTGCCTGCATCGACCACAATGTGCATGCCCTTCAGATATCCCGGGATGTCTTTCAGCCCCGTTGATATCATCTGGCGCATATATGCCGCATACATCATGCTGACATTGGTCTTCATATCTTCATAAACACCGCCGATGAAATTATAGCGGCTTGCCAGCCTGAGTATCTCGGCTATATCTTCTTTGTCAGTACCGCCCTCAGCAGTAAAGAATTTAAAGCCATTGCGCTCATACGGCAGATGACTTGCGGTAATCATTATTGCTCCGTCAAATTCGAACTGAGGCATAACAGTTGCCATGAACATCGCCGGCGTCGTGGAGAGCCCTGCGTCATAACCTTCCGCGCCCCAAAGTGATATTGCCTCAAGCACTCCTTCCTTAAGCTCATCGCCCGAAAGACGGGAATCCTGTCCTACGCACACCTTAAGCATTACAGGATTCTTCTGCACCTTTTTTGAAAGCCAGTATACAAAGGAACCTGTTATCTGCCCGGCAACCTCTTTGGTAAGGTTTACTTCAGGCCCGCCCTCAGTCTGTATGGCAACACCGCGAATATCACTTCCATTCTGCAGCTTTTTAAAATCTATCATATTTATCTCCTTACATAATATGCAGAGCATATTCAGTACAGAGTTTATTTTAGCATAAAAGCAGCGGCAAATATATGTGTTCTGTTCGCCTCTCTCGAACCTGCTGCACAGAAAAAGGCAGGGGTTGATTCCCCTGCCTCCGGTTTTGAGCTATTATCCGGAACCTGTGTCCGGAGCTAAAACTATTGATGATTTAGCCTGCACTGTTGAGCAGCAGCAGTCCGAATACCAGTGTGAAGAGCGCTACTGTCTCTACGATACCGATAACGATGAAGTAGTTAGCAGTACCTTTGCCTGTTGCTCCGAGAGCATCCGATGCAGCAGCTGCGCATCTGCCCTGGAAGAGAGCTGACATTCCGATAGCAAGTCCTCCGAAAAGACCTACGCCGAGAGCCATGCCGGCATCGCAGTTAGCGCTGTTGATGAAGTTCATCAGCAGGAATCCGTAGATTGTCTGTGTGAGCGGAGCACCGGTGAAAGCGATCATGATGAATGGAGCTGGCTTTCCGGCAGCATAGCATTTCTTCCATGCGCCTACCGATGACATTCCGGCAAATCCGGCACCAAATGCAGAACCAGCAGCAGATAAACCAAGGGCCGCAGCCATACCTATAAATGCAAGATTCATAATAATTTCTCCTTTTCTATTTGTTTACTTTCTTGAACGGTTCATATGGCAGTCCTGTCCACTCGAGGCCGACCTGACCCGAGAACTCGAGTACGTTCAGACGCACGCCGTGAACGACTACCGAC
>JBGUKU010000020.1:0-28111 GCA_045114615.1 Anaerovoracaceae bacterium | reverse complement strand
CGGATAATACCGGCGTAGGGAGGTAAATTATACGCAGTTTTTTATATTGTGTTATGTTGCCGACGCTCTCCTTAATTAACCATTAAGGAGGATTTTTTATGGAAAAGAGTAAAGGAAGAAACTACACTGCAAAAATCACCACAACGGCTTTGATGGTCGCTCTGGCAATGATCCTTGACCAGATCAAGCTGTTTTCTATGCCGCAGGGAGGATCCGTAACACTTTTCGGAACACTGCCTATTATAGCTCTGGGGTATCTGCTTGGAACAAGATGGGGAATTCTCGGAGGAGCTGTCACAGGACTGCTTAACCTTATTTTCGGAGGATACGTCATTCATCCTGTCCAGATGATACTTGATTATATTATCGCTTTTGCCGTGATGGGACTGTCGGGAGTTGTCAGGAACCGCAAAAACGGCCTTACAAAGGGGTATCTGCTAGGCGTTTTCTGCAGATATATATGCGCAGTTTTAAGTGGTGTCATATTCTTTGGTGAATATGCGCCTGAGAGCTTCAACGCACTTACCTGGTCGCTGTGGTACAACATTACTTATCTTGCAGTTGAGGGAGTGATGACCATAATAGTCATAAACATCCCGGCTGTGAAGAATATGTTTGAGAATCTTAAAACGCAGCTTGCAAGATAGGGAATCAGGTATAAATAATGACAATGAGAGCGGCTCTGCCGCTCTTTCAGTTTGGCCTGAATTGGTGTAAAATCGAAGCAGACTTCGGAGGAATCACAATGGCAAAAAAGAAGGATAACGGAATTGTCGTAATAGGCGCAGCATTCGTGGACATCAAGGGATATCCGTATGCTCAGTACATTCCGGGAGGCAGAAATTCCGGTAAAGTAGTTGAGGTGCATGGCGGTGTCGCGCGCAATATAGTCGAAGATATAGCTAATGTGGAGCTCAGACCTACTTTCGTAACAGTACTTGAGCCTAAAGGGGTCAGCAATGATGTAGCTGACAAGCTCGCTAAGCATAAAGTCAATACTGATTACATCAAACGTTCTGAAGGAGGACTCGGCACATGGCTCGCTGTATTTGACAACGGCGGCGATGTAGTTGCATCCATATCCAAGCGCCCTGATCTTTCGCGTATCGCAGACATACTCGATGACAAAGGCAACGAGATTTTCAAATACGCTGACAGCATAGCGGTGGAATTCGATGTGGAAGTGCCGATCCTTAAACGGGTCATCGCGCTGGCGGAGAAGCACGGTAAAAAGATTTATGCGCCGGTCTCAAACATGTCGATTGCTATGGAAAGAAGGGATCTCCTGCAGCACATAAGCTGCCTTGTATGCAATATTGAGGAGGCAGGTCTGCTGTTCTCGGAAGAATATGAAGGAAAGACTTCGGATGAGATGAGCAGCATTCTTCTGAATAAAATTACTCAGGCACAGATTCCGGCTATGGTAGTCACCCTGGGAGGAGATGGAGCAGTCTATGCATCTCTTGACGGCGAATCCGGACACTGCCCGGCACCTAAAACTGAGGTCAGGGATACTACCGGAGCCGGTGATGCATTCTTTGCAGGAGTGGCTATCGGCCTCACATACGGCAAAAGTATGGGAGAATCATGCGCTATAGGTACAAGGCTTGCCAATTCGGTGATAGTCACCGATGAAAACGTCTGCCCGAGATTCCTGCCTGCAGAATTCGGTCTTGATGTGAAAAAAGAGTAGTTAACAATCAAACATTAAAAACCCTGCCCGGGGGATACAAAAATACATAGAAAAGCATATAAAAAAAGGGCCATTTTTATTGCGGCTCTTATATTTCAATGATAAAATCACTATGAATGGGAAACGGAAATTATTTCAAAAGTTTCCGTACCGTATATGAGGGGCTAAAGTTATGAAAACAGATACATCACAGGAACTGCGCGTCCGCATACTTGACGAGGCAGCAAGTCAGTTTGACAAAAAAGGCATCAAATTCACCATGGATGACCTTGCTCATGCCTTGGGGATGAGCAAAAAGACCATATATACTGTGTTTGAAGATAAACGATCCATCATGACACAGACGATCGACCGTTTCTTTGATGAAGCGCTGATCGAGGAAGAGATGATACTTAACGATGATAGTCTGACCATCCCTGAGCAGCTTACGGCGATTATAGGACGTGTGCCTGAGCGCTATACCCAGAATGATCTTTCGCAGCTCTACGTTCTGAAGGAGAAATACCCTTCGGTATACAGACACTGGAAGTTCTGCAGGGAAAACTACTGGGAAGGCGTCGCCCTGCTGCTTGAAAAAGGCATCAAAGAAGGTGCCATCAGACCGGTATCGCTGCCGATCCTCAAAACCATGTTTCAGGCTACCATAGAACAGTTCTTTCAGAAGGATGTGCTCGTAAAGAATCATATCCCATATAGAGAAGCGCTGTCTCAGGTCGCTGATATTCTGGTAAACGGGATCATTGTGAAATAGATGCGTTCATACTTTACTAAACTCAGGTAAGAAGCCTTTATAAAGGCATTTTATAGATCAGTAGATTAAACAAACAAGATATTGTAAGAGAAAGAGAGGGAAAAGTATGGCTAAAAAGGCTAAACAGCTGAGCCACGACGAGAAGATCTTTAAGCTTATAAAGATCATCACTGACCGCAAGGAGGTTCTCCTCGGACTTGAGAAACCTTCAATTGATTCCCCTGAATACTGGGGAATGGATTGCGGCTACCAGTATGTCGTCAGGAGATATGGCAAGGATATCGCAGAGGATTGCCTTGACACTGCTCTTGTTATGGGAAAGCGCAAGCCAAAAACTTTCGCTAAGATGAAAGAGCTTACAGGCTATGATGATGATCATCTGAAGACTGTACTCGAAGCTCTTGGTCAGTATGGCCTTGTTGAGTGGAACAACGAAAACGAGGACGGCAAGAATCCGGCACATGAGAGAAGATACATTCTCGACCAGTATGTACCGGGCTCCGCAGAGATCATGGTAATGAGAGACCAGATCATGTGCGAGACTCCTGAGGTCGCAGACTTCTTCGAGAGAATGACATATCTGCCGCTCGCAGGCATCACTCAGATGGTTGCTCCTGGCGGATCCGGAATCGGAATGCACGTAATTCCTGTAGAGAAGGCTATCCCTGCAGAGTGTGAGTCTCTCGACATTGAGCATATCTCGTACTGGCTCAAGAAATACGAAGGTCAGATCGGACTCGGCATCTGCTCCTGCCGTAAGCAGCAGACAGAGCGCGGAGAGGGTTCCGGAGACATCATGCAGTACTGGTGCATGGGCCTCGGCGACTTTGCTGATTACTGCAAAGAGAGCGGCATGGGCTATGACATTACTTATGAAGAAGCTCTCGAAGTACTCGAAAGGGCAGAAGATAAGGGATATGTACACCAGGTTACAAACATTGACGGAGCAAACAAGATTTTCGCTATCTGCAACTGCGCAGTAGGTGTCTGCAATGCTCTGAGAACATCACAGCTCTTCAATACACCAAACCTTTCAGCTTCTCCATACCGCTCAGAGGTAGACGCTGAGAAGTGCGTGGCATGCGGCAAGTGCGTAGAAGTCTGCCCTGCAGGCGCTGTCAGACTCGGTCAGAAGCTCTGCACAAAGCACGGCGAAATTGAATATCCTAAGCAGGAACTTCCGAGCAACAATGTATGGCCGGAGGATAAGTGGAACTGGAACTACAAGAATGAAAACGGCGTAATCCAGACCTGGCCTACAGGTACTGCACCTTGCAAGGCTGCATGCCCGCTGCACATCGCTATTCAGGGTTACATTGATATGGCAAGCAGAGGCGAGTACCTGGAAGCTCTCAAGCTGATCAAGAGAGACAACCCGTTCCCTGCAGTCTGCGGAGCTATCTGCCATAAGTACTGTGAGCTCGAGTGCACAAGAGGCACAGTTGATGAAGCTCTTGCTATCGACGATATCAAGGCATTCATCGCTGCTAAGGACCTCGATGATGAGCACAAATACATCCCGCCAATGGTATCCACAACGAGAGAACCGTTCGAACAGAAGATCGGTATCGTAGGATCCGGCCCGGCTGGACTTTCCTGCGCATACTTCCTCGCTATCGAAGGCTACAAGCCTGTAGTATTCGAGAAGCAGGAGATGCCTGGCGGAATGATGACACTCGGAATCCCTAACTTCAGACTCGACAAGAAGGTTGTAAACGCTGAGATCGAGATCCTCAAGGCTATGGGCGTTGAGATCAGATGCGGCGTAGAAGTCGGTAAGGACGTTACCTTCCAGAGCCTCCGCGAGGAAGGATTCAAGGGCTTCTTCGTAGGAACAGGTCTTCAGGCTTGCGGTAAGCTGGGAATCCCTGGTGATGACGCAGAAGGCGTTATCGGCGGTGTTGACTATGTCAAGAGTGTGACACTCGGCAAGGCTAAGAAACTCAGCGGCAATGTAGTAGTCATCGGCGGCGGAAACATCGGTGCCGACGTTGCAAGAACAGCTATCCGTCAGGGCGCAAAGAGCGTAGATCTGTACTGCCTCGAGTCCTATGACGAAATGCCTATGGGTGCAGAAGATCAGGAATTCCTCAAGAACGAGGGTATCGTGATCCATGATGGCTGGGGCCAGACAGAAGTCGTTACAAAGAACGGCAAGGTAGCAGGCATCAAGTTCAGAAAGTGCCTGTCGGTCAAGAACGCAGAGGGCAGATTCGCTCCTACATTCGATGACAACGAGACAACAGAGCAGGCTTGCTCCACAGTTCTGTTCAGTATCGGTCAGAAGCCTGACTATGGCAAACTGTTTGAGGGAACAAAAGTTGAACTCAGCCCGCGCGGCATGATCATCGCAGATCCTGTTACACTTCAGACAGCAGAACCTGATATCTTCGCAGGCGGCGACAGTGTAAGCGGACAGAAGTTCGTAGTAGACGCACTTGCTATGGGACGTGAAGGCGCTGTATCGCTCCACAGATTCGTTAACAAGGGACAGCACCTGATGATCCACAGAAATACACGTCAGTTTACTCCTCTCAACAAGGACGATGTCGTTATTCCTGCTGCCGACTTCAGAAAGCCTCCTCGTCAGATCAGAGAGATTGACGAGAGCAAAAAGCTCACTATGGATTACGAGATTAAGCAGTTCAGCGAAGAGCAGATCAAGAAGGAAGCTGAGAGATGCCTCAAGTGCGGACGCAGCGTAGTTGATACAAACAAGTGCATCGGCTGCGGAATGTGCACCGTACAGTGCAAGTTCGACGCTATCCACCTGTTCCGTCTCCCGAACGGAGATCAGTTCTCCAACATGATCCCTGCAGAGCAGAAGTTCGTGGGAATCGGCAAGTACATGCCATCCCGTGTTGCAGGTATCATCAAGAAGAAAATCGCTGGCAGATAAAAGGACGGCAAAGGTTTAATGCACGAACTAGGACTTGTAAACTATGCAGTTAAAGAGGTAAGCAAGATCGCCGAGGAACACAACGTCACCAAAATCAAATCCGTGACGCTGGAATTCGGTGAGGTCTCGGGAATCGTTACTTCGTATCTGTACGATTACTGGAAATGGTATTCAAAGAAGTTCCCGATGTTTGAAGGCTCAACTCTCTATTGTGAAGAGATACCGGCCGTGACATGGTGTGACAACTGCAAGATCCAGTACTCTACAGTGACGTACGGTAAAACGTGCCCTCATTGCGGAAGCGGACGCACATGGCTGCTACGCGGCAACGAGATGAGGATCAAATCGATCGAGGTATACGATCCCGCCGAAGCGGGTGAAGAAAATGCCGGAGATATTGAAGCTTCCGGCGAATATAAACCTCAGTGATCACTACCTGTTTATAAAGGAGGATATAATGACTAATCAGGAAATGCGCGATGTAGTAAAGGCGCTCAACGTCGAGCTTTTCAAAATGAATTATAAAGCCGGCGTCCGTCTGCCTAATCTTGAGGCGTTCCTTGCAGGTGATGACGGTGCACTCGATGCATACGATCCGAAAGCAAAGGAAAGACTTGCAAAGATGCTCGAGCAGGAAGTCAAAGCGAGCAAGAAAAAATAGAGAGTTGCTCAGTTAAGTGAATAGTCCGCGGCCATGTTCGTGGTTGAAAGTCCATGCCAGATACGGGCAAAGGGACCCACGTAAGCAGCAAGCAAGAGGCGGCTGTGATCATGGCGTATCTTAGAAGTAAGTCCTCCGCAAAGCGGGTAAAGGCAAGTGTGGGGTCAAAGACCAGGTCGAGTGGTCGCGGTGCTAATCATTAACAACATTCAAGGGGGAGAACATAATGAGTATAATGAAAGATCCTACGATGAATATCCCGATGGAAGAACTGGAACTTATTCTGGCTGGTATTTCTGATGACGGAAAGATCAGCAAGGAAGCAGAGAAGGCTCTCCTCGCCCGTATAGAGGAGGGTAAGGCAAGGGACTTCATTAACCCTATGGGTGAAGTCAAAAGACAGCTGAGATGCAAGCTCGGTCCTGCAGAGGGCAAAAAGATTGCTGATGCTGTAGATAAGCTCTGGTAATAACTACCGGTCAAACAATTATATTAAAATCTATATATTGTGTGCTTCTTCACAGAAGGAGCACACATTTTTTGGCTATCTTGTGGTACAATAAGTTAGGAAACTATGACATCAGGAGGATAAGTGTTATGAAGATAAACATTTCATCAAAAAATTATCCAATGAGCGAGAAGCTCAGCAACTACATCGAAAAGAAGCTTGACAAGATCGGCAAGTACTTCGACGAAGACACAACTGCCAACATTGTAGTTTCAAAACTCAGAGATACTCCGAAGTTTGAAGCAACCATCAATGCCAAGCAGGCCGTGCTCAGAGCTGAGATGGCAAATGACAGCATTTATGATGCAGTCGACCTGGTTACAGATAAACTTGAATACCAGATGAGCAAACTCAAGGGCAAGCTTGAGTCAAGATATAAAGAAAACAAGGCTCTTAAGCTGGAATTCATTCCTGAGCCTGAAGATGAGGACTTCGAAGAAGAGATGACCATTGTAAGGAGAAAGCAGGTTGAGCTTACTCCTATGGTAGCAGAAGAAGCTATTCTCCAGATGGAGATGCTCGGGCATGATTTCTTCGTATTCCTTGATATGGATACTGACGATGTCAGCGTTGTATACAAGCGCAGAGGCAATGCTTATGGCCTGATCGAAACAAAGAGATAGGATTGGTATATGGCAAACAACGACTGGGACCTCGACGATCTTCTTGAATTCCAATTTGACCGCGAGGTCCCGGAGAAAAGCAATAAGATCGAAAAAGATAATGAAAGAAAGCTCTATGAGGAGCTGAGAAGAGAAAGCAAGAGCAGCAGTGCTCCGTCTTTTGATGCGCCTGAGCCTCTGTGTAATCACAAATGGATCGATGAGGACAATGACATATTTGCGCAGTATGACAGAGAACATGCTTTTTCTCGTGTGCCCGATAACGCTCCTGTAGAAGAGATCGACGATCATCCTCATCGCAATATCAAGGAGATCGAAGCCATCAAACAGGCATCTCAGGAAGCGTATGACAGGTACAGGAGCAATTATACAAAGAACCAAAAGAAACGTGCCGGCCGCAGAAGAGTTACGGGCTTCCACAAAGTGCTGACTATGGTATATATGATAACCTTCGGCATATTTGCGGCTTCGATGTTATATATGAATGTGCTTCCGCTTGGCATAAGCGTGGCTCTGTTCGGAGTTCTGATCCTGCTGAGTCTTGTGATCCTGATCCAGACCCGTAGCAGAAAAAGTAAAAACTGGGGCAAGCTGCTGGCGACTTTTGCTGCGATGCTGCTTATTGTTTTTTATGGAGTAGGCACTGCCTATTCCCTGGGGACCCTGTCGTTTCTCAGCGGAAGCTCGGTCAAAAACAGCAGTGCGATATCGGACGTAACTAGAAAGCCATTCAACTTCATTATCACAGGCATAGATGTTGACGGTACTATCGATGCTGAGGGCAGAAGTGATGTCAACATGGTAGTAACGGTTAATCCGAAGACCCATCAGATACTTATGACTTCTATCCCGCGTGATTATGAAATCTACATGCCTGATTTCGACAACGCTCTGGACAAGCTCACACATACCGGTTTTTACGGTGTCCAGACCACTATAGGGGCTGAAGAGCAGCTGCTTGATCTGGATGTAAACTACTACGTTAAGGTCAACTTCACCACAGTTGAAAGATTTATTGACGCTATCGGAGGTATCGATGTTGTATCCGAATATGAATTCACGCCTGTCAAGCTCAAGAGCTGGACTGTACAGGAAGGCTCTAACCATATGAATGGAAAGCAGGCTCTTGCTTTTGCCAGAGAGCGTAAGGCGTTCCCTTCGGGAGACCGTCAGAGGATCAAAAACCAGCAGCTGGTATTCGAAGCGCTGATAAAGAAAGCGACAAGCAGCCGCACCATGATGCTCAGCTATAATAAGGTGCTTTCGAGTCTGAGAAATTACTTCGAGATGAGCTTCAGCTCTCGAGAGATCAGGAAACTGGTCAAATTCCAGCTGGCAAAAGATCCTGACTGGAAAATCTTTAAAAACACTCTTGTAGGAGGAGACGGATCGCTTCCTACATATTCTACCGGCGGAGAGTATGCCTATGTTATGACGCAGGATCCGGATAGTATAGAAAATGCGAAAACTCTTATTAACGCGGTGCTTGAAGGGAAAGACCTTCAGACAGACGAGGATGGTACAGTAACTGTGGTACCGGGCGAATAGGTAAAAACAATCAAAGCAACAGAAAGGTAAAAAATGCTGGATAATCTAATGGGAATTCTCATGAGCATAAAGGTAACTGATGTCATTGACATCGTTATCGTTGCGTACCTTCTGTACACGCTGCTCGGGTTTATAAAAGAGACCCGTGCGCAGCAGCTGTTCAGAGGAATCCTTTTGATTATTGCGTTTTTCCTTGTTTCAGAGTTGCTCAACCTGAGCCTGCTCAACTGGCTTTTTACGAGACTCATCACAGTAGGCCTCATTGCGGTTGTAATATTGTTCCAGCCTGAGATAAGAAGGGGCCTTGAGCAGATCGGACGCAGAGGGGTTCTCAGCTGGCAGTTCAGGGATATGGGCAAGGAGGAAATGTACGCAACTGTCCACAAAATAGTTGATGCTGTAGATGATTTCTCTTCAACACAGACCGGGGCGCTGATGGCAATTGAGCGTGAAACTATGCTCAGCGATATTAGCGAAAGCGGGGTTATTATAGACGCTGAGATATCAGTCAGGCTTCTCGGCAATCTGTTCTATGAGGGGTCGCCTCTCCATGACGGTGCCGTGATCATCAGGGGAGACCGGGTACACGCCGCAAGCTGCGTTCTGCCGCTTACGGAAAGACAGAACATCGGAAAGAACCTCGGCACCAGACACAGGGCGGCACTTGGACTCAGCGAAGTGTCGGATGCTTTCGTTATCGTGGTTTCCGAGGAGACCGGAGCCATTTCTGTCGCACAGAACGGCGAATTCAAGAGATTCCTTGACCTTAAGACACTTGAGAAGATGCTCCTTGATATCTATCTGCCTTCTTCCGAAGACCGCGATCTGCTTTCGAGGATCAGAATACTGAAAGGAAACAGGCACGATGACTGACAGCGGACGTAAAATGTTCAATATAATACTTGCCTTGCTCGTCGCCACAGGAGCCTGGTTCTTTGTTGTATATAACTATGATCCGATGACGAGTGAGAGGTATTCGGGTGTGCCTATTACATACACGGGCCTTGATACTCTTGCCAACAGAGGATATGCAGTTTCAGAGGCCAATTACAAGAATGTGGAAGTGACGCTCCAGCAGAGGAGGATCGATACGGCAAATATCTCATCAGAAGACATATCTGTTACTGCAGATGTAAGCGGTCTTTCTAATGGGGAAAACACCGTTTCGCTTCGCGTTGATGGTCCTGAAGGTACTCAGGTAACAGACGTGTCTGTAAAAAACGTCACAGTCGAGATAGTGAGTGCAACAGCCGTTGAATTCCCTATAAATATAGAGTATTCGGAAAAACCTGATGATGATGCTGTGCCTCTTGTTGAGAATATGTCTGTAAATACAGCTACAGTGATTGCTTCTGATGACAAACTTTCAGAAATAGACAGGGTGGCAGCAGTCATTGATCCGGAAACTATTGATGAACAGTACAGGGCCATGACTCTTGAGGTCGCGGCGCTCGACCGTGAGGGAAACAAGGTCATCAATGTTGTCATTTATCCGGAGACGGTATCGTTCAGAGCTGCTGCGGGCGTTACAAAAGAGGTAAGACTGGTAGTGCCTGTAAAAGATGAGTCTGACGATTCATATGAAAGAACATACACAGTACCTGATACCATAGTGATAAAGGGCAAAAAGAGCACGATCGATACCTATACCGGTATTACGGCAAATGAGATAGATCTGGCGAACTATTTCGAAGATGCTGAGATACCTATCGAATTTGAGCTGCCTGAAGGTGTGGCTATCGATGAAGATCAGAAACCTTATATGCTTAAACTTAAGGTGGTTGAAAAAGAAGAAGAGGAAAGCAACTAAATAAGGCGTGAGGGATCACAGTTCAAAGCACGTGAGAGCGCAATAAGATACTCAGCACGGGCTTTTGCGAGATCTTTCTGACGCTGTTCATACTGCTGGATCGTTCTTAGAGGAACACCGCTGGCCTTAGACAGACCACTCTGGCTGAGGCCGTTTTTAATACGCATTTGTTTGAGAGGGGGTTCTTCTTTTGCTGCAGAATTGATACCCGGAGTGCTTGTCGAGATGAAAAACGACAGGGATTCATCCGCATACTGCCTGCTCATTGCTGTGATGCCTGCTGAGCGGTCTTTGTCACTTATGTCAAAAGGAAGACCATCGAGAAATGACAGCCTTTTTTTTACGTAATCTGAAATGAAAGTCTGAGGAGAAAAAGACCTTACTAGATGATCAAAAGGCAGGCCGGTCTCCCACTGTATACGCGCCAGTGTATAGCCGTACCAGAATTCCGGACTAAGACTTTTAGTATAACGGGGCTGTGTTCTCTCAAATATAATACCGCTTTTTTCGAGCACCTCGTATGACAGTTCGATCCCAGACATTCCTGTTATGATCCTGATATCTCCATTCTCAAAAAGTCCGGCAACACCGGATGCAATAAACAGATCTGTCATTGCAGAAATATCATAATGCAGACTGTAAGCCGAGTAATCGAGCATGCGGCCCAGCGAGTCAGCAGCTCTGTCCACAAGTATCTTATCGTAAGCGTGCGTCATAAGTCTTGATTTCTCCTTCGATGAGATCGGTTATGTAAAAATCGTTTCCGCCGGCAAATGGTTTCAAATTCTTCATACTCTTCAGCTCACGGCTCCGGCCGGCAGGGAAGGAAGTTTCTCTGAGCGCCGGTTCATATCCGGTAAATATGATCCTGTCGAATGCACGGTTGCTCTTCAGAACGAACTGCCTGTTGGAGTCATCGCTCTGGAGAGCGCTTCTGAAACTCATATATGAAAGCTTTGCGTCAAGGAAGTTCTGGGCGAACATGAAACATCTGTTATCAGCGCGGTAGCCGATGATGCAGTCGCTCGCCTGATTATCTATCGAAAAATGCTTATTAATATACTCTCTGGCTCTGTAAGCAGTATCAGAGGAGAGATCGAACTCACGGTAGTTGAACAGAAGTCCGAGCCAATGGAGAGGGCTGTACTGTGAACTGCAGAGATTGATGATGCGAAGGCCATCGCTGTCTATCGAGTAAGCAGATACAAAGCCGTTTCTTCCGGCTCCGACAGCCCACTCGGCAGCGTACTGAGGGTATTCCGTGCAGTAAAACCCAAGGCCGAAATCATTGTACTGACGGCCGATCCCGAAAGCAGGGGTGCGTACTATTCTCTCTCCTCCGTGATATATTTTTTTATCCATCTGAATATGCTGAAACGGTTTTCTTACGCTTTGTTAATAGTATACTCCTGTGGGAGTATAAATTCAAAATATTTATATCCGCTGCATTTACTATCCGGATCGTGGATGCTATAATGCCTTCGAATTTGGTTAAAATAGGGAATCATAAAGGATTGTCCCGCCTGAACGAAAGGAGAAAAAATGAGAGTAGTAATTCAGGACGATTATGAAAAAATGTGCAAATGGGCCGCGGATTACATTGCAGACAAGATCAAAAACCATAAAGAAGACAGACCGTTTGTACTTGGACTGCCGACGGGATCATCCCCGATCGGTGTATATAAGAATCTTATCGCAAAGAACAAGGCGGGCGAGCTTTCGTTCAAAAACGTTGTGACATTCAATATGGACGAATATCTCGGACTTCCTCATGAGCACGACCAGAGCTACTGGTACTTCATGCATGACAATTTCTTCGACCACCTTGTAGATATGGATCCGGCAAACATCAATATCCTAAACGGTATGACAGACGATCCTGAAGCTGAGTGCGCAAGATATGAGGAAAAGATCGCTTCTTACGGCGGCATTGATCTCTTCATGGGCGGAATCGGAGTTGACGGACACCTGGCTTTCAACGAGCCTTTCACATCGCTCACATCCCGCACAGGTCTCAGAGACCTCACTACAGATACAAGAATAGTAAACTCGAGATTCTTCGGAAACGATCCTGAGGCTGTTCCTGCCCAGGCCCTGTCTGTAGGTATCGGCACTGTTACTGACTCAAAGGAAGTCCTCGTTCTCATCAGCGGCCACAACAAGGCAAGAGCCATGGCAGCTGTAGTTGAGGGCGGAGTCAGCCAGAAGTGGACATGCTCGGCACTCCAGATGCATAACGGAGCTATCATCGCTTGTGATGAAGAGGCATGCGGCGAACTGACAGTAGACACATACAAGTACTTCCTCGATATCGAGAAAAAGGAGAGACTGTAATGGGAAAGTATTTCGGAACAGACGGCTTCCGTGGCGAAGCAAATAAAACTCTGACATTTGATCATGCTATCAAGATCGGCCGCTACCTCGGATGGTATTACGGCAAGAGACTTGACCGTAAGGCTAAGGTCGTCATCGGAAAGGATACAAGAAGATCAAGCTATATGTTTGAGTACGCGCTCTGCACAGGCCTTATGGCATCCGGCGCCGACGCTTACATCATGCATGTAACTACTACGCCTTCGGTATCATATATCGCAAGAGTAGACGATTTCGACTGCGGTATCATGATCTCGGCTTCTCATAATCCATACTATGACAACGGAATCAAGATCGTTAACAATAACGGTGAAAAGATGGACGAGGAGACTCTGCTCAAGATAGAGGCTTATCTTGACGGTGAGATGGAAGTTCCTATGGCGCAGCGTGATGAAATTGGCCGCACAGTCGACTATGTGTCCGGACGTAACCGCTACATCGGATACCTAATCTCAATGTCTAAATTCAGTTTCAAGGATGTCAAGGTCGGCCTCGATGTCGCTAACGGTGCAGCATGGCAGATCGCAAAAGGCGTTTTCGACGCTCTGGGTGCTAAGGTTTACGTCATGAACGACGAGCCGGATGGTTACAATATCAACACTAACTGCGGATCGACACATATAGAGCATCTGCAGAAGTTCGTTGTGGACAAGGGCCTTGATATCGGATTCGCTTATGATGGCGATGCCGACAGATGTCTCTGCGTAGATGAGAAGGGCAATGTGGTCACAGGCGATCACATCCTGTACATTTACGGAAAATACATGAAGGACAGAGGCAAACTGCTCAACAATAAGGTTGTTACTACCGTAATGTCGAACTTCGGTCTCTACAAGGCACTTGATAAAGAGGGCATTGAGTATGAGCAGACAAAGGTCGGCGACAAATACGTTTATGAAAACATGGTGCAGAATGGTCACCGCATCGGCGGAGAGCAGAGCGGACACATCATCTTTACCAAGTATGCTACTACAGGCGACGGCATCCTCACATCTCTCAAGCTGATGGAGGCAATGCTGGCAAAAAAGAAGAAAATGAGCGAGCTTGCAGCTCCTGTAGTGTTCTATCCACAGGTGCTTAAGAACGTAAGAGTCAAGAGCAAAGAAGAGTGCATGAATGACCCTGACGTACTGGCTGCTGATCAGGCTGCAAAGAAGGCACTCGGCGACAAGGGCCGCACACTCCTCAGAGAGTCCGGTACAGAACCTGTAGTCAGAGTAATGGCAGAAGCACCATCAGAGGAAGAGTGTGAGAAGTACGTCGATCAGATCATCGACGTGATCCGCAAAAAAGGACATCTCGTAGATTAGGAGGCATTTATGTATACAATCAATGATCTTTATGATCTCGACCATACACTCGCGAAGGACTACCTCAGCCAGTTCACTTATCCGTGGGAAGCGCTGAAGGGCATCAAGGACTTCATCCTTGAGCTCGGCCCGACTCTTGATCCTGAGGAATATGAAGAAGTAAGCGAAAACGTATGGGTGCACAAGACTGCAAAGGTGTTCCCGAGTGCCTATCTCGGTGCTCCGTGCATCATCGGACCTGAGACTGAAGTGAGACACTGCGCTTTCGTAAGAGGTTCGGCTCTCGTAGGACGCAAATGCGTAGTAGGCAACTCTGTTGAGCTTAAAAACGTCATCCTTTTCGATAATGTTCAGACTCCGCATTACAATTATGTAGGAGACTCGATTCTGGGTCATTACAGCCATATGGGCGCGGGTTCTATCACATCGAACGTGAAAGCTGATAAACAGCTTGTTGTGGTTCATAACGGAACGGAGCAGATCGAAACAGGTATCAAGAAATTCGGCGCAATGCTGGGCGATCACGTCGAGGTGGGCTGCAACGCAGTTCTCAATCCTGGTACTGTTATCGGCCGCAACTCAAACGTTTACCCGACAACATGCGTCAGGGGAGTAATTCCTGAAAACAGCATCTGCAAAAATGGCGGAGATGTAGTTGAAAAAAGATAATAAATTATAGAAATATAAGACCGGTGCAGAAAATGGTGGGCTATACACTGATGCACCGGTCTTTCTATATGGTATAATATTCATGCAAAGGCTGAAACGAGATAACAAAAGGGGAATCTGTTATGAGAAAGACTAAGATCGTTTGTACCATGGGCCCAAGGGAGTCCGATGAGAAGATCCTCGCTGAACTTGCGAAAGAAATGGATGTTGCCAGATTCAATTTTTCGCACGGAACTCACGAGAGCCATCTCGAAATGCTGACACGGGTCAGAAAAGCTGCAAAGGAAGCCGGCAGACCTATCGCCATGCTTCTTGATACAAAAGGACCGGAGATCCGTACAGGATTGCTCAAGGATCACAAAAGCGTAAAGCTTGTAAAGGGCGGTGAAGTGATCATTTCCTATGTAGAGGATCCTGCTGCAGAGGGTAATGCTGAGCATATTTATGTTACATATAAAGGTATTGCGGAAGATCTTTCCCCGGGAGATACAGTACTGATAGATGACGGAGCTATTGAGCTCAAAGTTGAGTCTATCGAAGACGGTGAGCTGAAATGCCGTATAATCAATGGCGGTGTTGTTTCCGAGAGAAAGGGTGTAAATCTGCCGGGTATCAAGGTAGGCCTCCCTGATCTTACCGAAAAAGACTATGAAGACATCAGATTCGGCCTTGAGAATGAGTATGATTTCATCGCTGCTTCTTTTGTCAGAAACGCCGGCACTATAAATAAGATCCGTAAATTAGCTAAAGAATACGGTTCTCGCATTAAGATAATCGCCAAGATAGAATCCGGAGAAGGTATTGACAACTTCGAAGAGATCGTAGATGCTGCGGACGGTGTCATGGTGGCAAGAGGAGACCTTGGTGTTGAGGTCGAAGCCAGGATGATACCTCAGCTTCAGCGTGAGATGATAGCCAGATGCAATGAAAAGGGTAAGATAGTCATCACAGCGACACAGATGCTTGATTCCATGATGAGAAACCCTCGTCCGACAAGAGCAGAGGTCACGGATGTAGCAAACGCTGTATATGATGGCTCTGACGCAGTGATGCTGTCGGGAGAAACCGCGAGCGGTGAATATCCTGTGGAAGCGCTGAAGATGATGGTCTCAATTGCAGAGTACACAGAAATATTTGCGAAAAATCAGCACATACTGCGTAATGACGGAGCTGTATCGGTCTCGACTACCACATGCATGGCTGCCGTGAAGGCGGCAAAAGAGCTCAGGGCAAGAGCTATCCTTGCACCGACTTCTTCCGGAGCCACAGTTGTGCAGGTATCCAAATGCAGACCGGACTCTGACATCTACGCTTTCTCACCTGAGCCTATGGTCGTGAGGCAGATGAATCTTCTCTGGGGAGTAAAACCTATGCTGTCCGAGAGGGCGCATACCACTGATGAGCTTATGGAAGACTGCCTCGAGATAATGAGAGAAAAGGGGCTGTCAGCTACCGGAGATATAATGGTGTTCATTGCAGGTGTGGTAAGCGGAAGACATAGCTATCAAAGGTCACAAACCAATACAATGAAAATAATAGAGATATGATTTAAGTATGATACAGCCGTCCAAAAAGGGCGGCTGTATTATTGAAGTAGATTATCACTGGTGATAAAATTATAGGGTCGTAATTTTGAAGAATACCGCAAGGGTAAAAAGGGGAGGAAACATGAGCACTGAAAGAAGAGTAGGAACTGTATCACGCGGCATCAGATGTCCGATTTTCCGTGAAGGAGATGATCTGGCGCAGATGGTAGTTGACAGCGTGCTTGAGGCAGCTGCATCAGATGACGGATTTGAAGTCAAAGACAGAGACATAGTCTGCATCACTGAGTCTGTCGTGGCAAGATGCCAGGGCAATTACGCAAGCGTTGAAGAAATCGCTGCAGATGTAAAGGCAAAACTCGGTGGAAAGACTGTCGGAGTTATCTGGCCGATTCTTTCAAGAAACAGATTTGCTATCTGCCTGAGGGGAATCTCAATGGGTGCAGAGAAAGTGGTACTCATGCTCAGTTATCCTTCTGACGAGGTAGGCAATGCGCTCCTTACAATGGATCAGATAGATGAGTCCGGAGTGAATCCGTACAGCGATGTGCTGACAGAGAAAAAATACAGGGAACTCTTCGGAGAGAACAAGCATCAGTTCACAGGCGTCGATTATGTATCATACTATGGTGATCTCATCAGAGCTACGGGAGCAGAAGCTGAGATAATTTTCGCTAATCATGCTGAAGAGATCCTCAACTACACAAACAATGTTATCAACTGTGACATTCACACACGTGCACGCACCAAGAGGATCCTTAAAGCGAAGGGCGCTAATGTTTATGGCATGGACGAGATCCTGAACGCACCGGTCAACGGCAGCGGATATAACGAGGATTACGGACTGCTCGGTTCCAATAAGGCTACAGAGAATACAGTCAAACTTTTCCCGAGAGACGCTCAGCATATCGTAGATACTATTCAGGCTAAGATGCTAGAAAAGACAGGAAAGTGCGTTGAGGTAATGATCTACGGAGACGGAGCATTCAAGGATCCTGTAGGAAAGATCTGGGAGCTCGCTGACCCTGTTGTATCACCGTTCTATACACCTGGCCTCGAGGGCACACCAAACGAACTCAAGCTCAAGTATCTTGCAGATAATGATTTTGCAAATCTTACCGGAGAAGAGCTCAGGGAGGCGATTTCCAAGGCGATTGCTGACAAGCCGCAGGAAAGTCTGGTAGGCAATATGGTATCAGAAGGTACCACCCCTAGACGCCTGACAGACCTTATCGGGTCGCTCTGCGATCTTACATCCGGTTCCGGAGACAAGGGAACACCTGTCGTTTACATTCAGGGCTACTTCGACAACTACACAACAGGCAAATAGATTTGAATATAAAATATCCCGCAGAACATACAGATGTTCTGTGGGATATTTCTTTTTGATTTAATCAGACAGGGTCAATGCAGTACTGCCTGAAGCATCAGTCCCAGAGATTGAGAGGGTAAATGCCGTCGGCTTTGAGTGCTGCGAACTTTGCTACAACTTCAGGTTTATCCTCTTTGTATGTGACGCCGAACCATTTATCTGATGAAGTGAGCACTTCATAAGTAGCTGAGCCATCGGCTATCTGCTCATTGATCGGGGTCTGGATATAGTATTCACCCTTCATAGGATTATCTGCCATGATCCTGTCAAGAGCCTTGACAAAACCTGCCTTCAGGACATCCATATATTCAAGCCCGAATCCCCATAGATTCATCGATACAGGAGAGTCTGCCGGTATGACCTCCTTGCTGCCATCCGGAAGAGTGTCCGTGACAGTTCCGTCCGCTTCTCTGCCAACCATCAGATGTTCTACGATGTCGGTGAGCATGCCGTCTTTGGCCTTGCATATTCCTCTGGAAACAGTTCCGTTTTCAGAGAGTGTCTTCTCGACTTCGAATCCGACCATGCAGTTATGAGAAGCATCGGCCTTTGTTGTCAGGAATTTATAGATCTTGACAAAACCTTCCTTGCCGTAATAATCATCTGCGTTGATGACCGCGAAAGGAGCATCGATGATATTTCTTGCGGAGAGGACGGCCTGGCCTGTTCCCCAAGGCTTTGTGCGGCCTTCTGGGAATGTGAATCCTTCCGGAAGATCACTGCCCTCCTGGAAAGCATAGTGTACTTCGTATTTTTTTCCTGCTCCATTCTCAATGTGTTCTTTAAAGATCTCTTCAAAGTCATGCTTGATGATGAAGCATACCCTGCGGAATCCCGCCTGATAAGCATCGTAAAGGCTGAAATCCATTATGATATCGCCTTGATCCGTTATCTTATCGAGCTGCTTGTTGCCGCCATATCTGCTGCCCATGCCGGCTGCCATAATTACTAAAATCGGTTCCATTCTTTTTCTCCTTGATTTACTGAAGTGCTGCCTGCAGACGTGCGCGTACTTTTTCTTCGCCCATTATCTGCTGTATAGCCCATACGTCAGGCGACTGCGCGCGCCCCATGAGTGCTATTCTTATTACGGTGCTGACATGTCCCACATGCCCTTTGTAATCTTCCGGATGTTTCTTGAAATCTTTAGGTTTCGCAGCGTATCCCATTGATACTGCGATATCTCTTATCTTGTCGAACCACTGTCCGTTGTCATCGGAGTGATCATAAGAACCGAGGTATGCTTTCAGGATCTCTTTTGCATCTGCTGCTGCCTCTGCAGGATACTCATCCTTTATCTCAAATGACTCATCGAAAAAGTAACTGATGAAGTCCATTATCTGCTTTGCATAAACAAGGTCAGCTCTCGGACGGGCATCATGTCTGCCGAGATCCAGTATCGCGGCAAGATGACCCATGTCCGTAAACATGTAGCCGTACTCAGGAGCGAATTCGTCTGACCACGACTTCAGCCATGCGGCCAGCTCGTGTGCATCTATGTGCAGTAAGGCATTTTTGCTTACATCGTTGAGCTTATCGAGGTCGAAGAGGGCTCCGCTGCTCGACATCTTCTCTGTAGTAAATTTGAAGTCCTCTGCAGGAGCATCCGGATTTTCAATGCGCCACTCCTCATAATTCGAGTTGAGTATCGTGAGCAGGTATTCTCTGACAGCTGCCGGGTGGTAGCCTTCGTTGCGGTAGAAGTCGAGCGAAAGCTCCGGATCATGACGTTTCGAGAGCTTGCGCTTGTTTCCGTCCTCGCCGATCTTCATAAGCTGTGCGGTGTGGCAGTAGACCGGAAGATCCCAGCCAAGATCTTCAAAAAGTTCCACATGGATCGGAAGTGAAGGCAGCCATTCTTCGCCTCTGACAACATGAGTTGTACGCATCAGATGATCGTCAACTACATGCGCAAAGTGATATGTAGGAATGCCTGTCTGCTTTATGATGACTACATCGAGGAAGTTGTCAGGTACTGACAGTTCGCCGCGGATCGCGTCATTCACAGTATGTCTTGCAGTCTCTTCTGCTGAAGCATTAGGTGCGCCGTTCGATTTAAGCCTTATTACGAACGGCTCGCCGGCTTTGATCTTTGATACCACCTCGGTTTCAACCGCTTCATCTTTGTCCCAGTCTCTGTATTTTGACCAGCCCGCATAGATTCCCGGAGCGATCTTTTCGCTTTCCTGCTTTTCTCTGATGGCGCTGATTTCTCCTTCGGTCAGGAAGCATGGATAGGCCAGGCCTTCCGCCAGGAGTTTCTTTGCAAATGTGCGGTAGATCTCGCCGCGGTGGCTCTGGGTGTAGTCACCGTAGTCGCCGATGTCGCCTGACTCTGTAACGCCTTCATCAAAGCGGATACCGAAGAAGTCAAGGGATCCGATGATAGTCTCTACAGCATTTTCGACATAACGCTTATCATCCGTGTCTTCTATTCTGAGGAAAAAAGTACCGCCGCTCTGGTGTGCCAGCCTCTCATCTACGAAAGCACCGTAGAGATTGCCCAGATGAATGAACCCTGTAGGGCTCGGTCCGAGCCTGGTGACCATTGCGCCTTCAGGAAGATCTCTCGGCGGATACATCACTTCATAATCCTCAGGAGTATGAGCGAGTGACGGATAAATGAGTTCACTTAATTCTTTATAGTTCATAATGATACTGGTTTCCTTTTTAAAAATGTAATCTGCCTCATGTATTCTAACATACAAAGAGCATCCAATTCACGCAAACCTGCAATTATCATGAAAAAGAGGCAATTGGCACAATGTAAACGTGCATTTTGCGCAGACAAAAACGGATATGCGGGTCGCCAATAAGGATATGTGGGATGATGAACAAAAGGAGTATGTATTATTTGTAATACTGTACAAAAGAAAACGCTAAAAAAAGCAAAAAACAAGAGATGCAGCATTGACTGACAAAGGGTATGAGATTATAATTGCAATGATTTTTGTTTAACAAACATATTGAAATATCAAGCAAGAGAGGGTCGGATACCGCTTAAGCACGGCGGAACAGAGACCCGAAAGAAGGGACAATTTATGAAGGGAAACTTAATAATCGGACAGTCCGGCGGGCCAACCGCAGTAATCAACTCCAGCCTTGCAGGTGTAATCAAGGCAAGCTGGAAGGCAGGCATCAGAAGGATCTACGGAATGCATTACGGCATTGAAGGATTTCTGAACGAGGACATCGTAGACATCGAAGATTACATTACAAGCGGACAGGATCTCTCGCTGCTGAAGAGAACACCGTCTTCATTCCTCGGCACATGCCGCTACAAACTGCCTCCTATTGAAGGCAACGAAAAGCTCTACGAGAAGATTTTTGATATACTCGACAAGAAGAACATCGAGTTCTTCCTCTACAATGGAGGAAACGATTCGATGGATACAATAAAGCAGCTTGCTGATTATGCTGTTACACATCAGAAGAAGCAGAAGTTCATGGGCATCCCTAAGACCATTGACAACGACCTGCCGATGACTGATCACTGCCCGGGTTATGGCTCAGCTGCAAAATACATCGCAACATCGATGAAAGAAATCATCAGAGACAACGAGAGCTACGGCGTATCAAAGCCGACTATCTGCATCGTTGAGATCATGGGCCGTCACGCAGGATGGCTCACAGCAGCAGCAGCTCTGTCGAAAGATATCGACTGCTCCGGCCCTGACATGATCTATCTGCCGGAAGTGACATTCGACATCGAAGACTTCATCAAGAGAGTAAAGAATCTTGCAAAGACAAAAAAGTCTGTCGTGATCGCTGTATCAGAAGGACTCAAGACTAAAGACGGCAAGTTTGTATGCGAACTTGGAACTGTAAATGACCACGTTGACGCGTTCGGCCACAAGCAGCTTGCCGGCACAGCAGCATACCTTGCAAGCCTCGTAACTCAGCAGACAGGACTGAAGTCGCGTTATATCGAGTTCTCGTCACTGCAGAGATGCGCCGCACACCTTGCTTCCAGAAGTGACTCTGACGAGGCTTACAATGTAGGATACTTCGCAGCAAAGGCAGCTTTTGAAGGCAATACGGGCAAGATGGTAACAATCAAGGTTGACAGCCGAGAGCCATATGTTGAGACATATGACATGTTTGACATCCATGAAGTAGCGAACATTGAGCGCAAGGTACCTCAGGAATGGATTATCAATGACGGCACATATGTCAGCGACGAGTATCTTAAGTATGCAAGACCGTTCATAATCGGACGTGTGGCTCCGTATACAGCGGGCGGACTTCCTATCCATCTGACGATGACAAAGAAGAGAAATCACAAATAAAGAACGGAGTATCTCTTGAAAGACAATTTAACAATCAAAGAGGTAAAGACTAGGGCGGAGAGGAGAGTCTTCGTGGACTTTCCGAACCGCCTTTATCGTGATTACGAGAATTTTGTGCCGGCTTTCTACGGCGACGACATGGACGACTGGGATGAGAAGAAGAACCCGGCATTCGAGTACTGCGAGGCGAAATCGTGGCTGGCATACAAGGGAGACGAGGTGGTTGGCCGCATAGGCGCTATTTTGAGTCACGCTTCCAACGAGAAGTGGGGCACAAAACGCATGCGCTTTTCCCAGGTGGATTTTATAGATGACAAGGCTGTATCAAAAGCTCTGTTTGATGAAGTAGAAAACTGGGCTAGGGAAAAGGGCATGAACGAAGTGCATGGGCCGCTCGGTTTCTGTGACCTTGACAGGGAAGGTATGCTGGTAGAAGGCTTCGATAAGCGCAGCATGTTTTACACCTACTATAATGACCCATACTACATCGACCATCTGGAGGCGCTTGGCTATGTAAAGGATACCGACTGGATCGAGCATCTGATCCCGCTTAACGGCTGGGATGATCCGAATTATATAAGGCTTAAAAGGATTTCCGATGCTATGCTCAAAAGAACCGGTTTCCATAAGGTGGAAGTAAAACACAAGGCTCAGTACAAGCCTTATATCAAGCAGGTGTTTGAGCTTGTGAACATAGCTTATTCGCACCTTTACGGGGTTGTGGAGCTTAATGAAAAACAGATCAAAAAATACACGAACAAGTTCCTGCCATTGGTCGATCCGGATTTTGTCTGCCTGATAGTGGATGATGATGATAAGCTGATGGGATTCGGAGTCGGGGCGCCGTCAACGGCAGAGGCCATGCGCAAGTGCGGCGGACACCTGATGCCGTTTGGCTGGATAGGTCTTCTGAAGGCTCTGATGCAGAAGAAAGATACCCTCGACCTACTGCTGATAGCGGTAAGACCTGAATACCAGAAAACCGGACTCAATGGAGTAATTATGGAGCACCTGTTCACCGGTTGCAATAAGAACGGAATTCGCAAGGCTGAGACAGGACCGCAGTTAGAGTGGAATACAAACGTACATCACCAGTGGAAGATGTTCAATATTGAGCCTCACAAGCGCAGACGCTGCTTTGTGAAGCAATTATAGGCAAACTAAGAGCCCGGTTTCCGGGCTCTTATGATTTATATAGTCAGATTATACATATCTGCGTAAATACCGCCTTTTTTAAGGAGTTCCTCATGAGAACCTTCCTCCGCGATGCCGTCTTCTGTCAGCACCACGATGCGGTCAGCATTCTTTACTGTCGACAGCCTGTGCGCGATGGTGATGGTGGTGCGGCCTTTAGCGAGTTCGGCCAGCGACTCCTGAACATAGCGCTCACTTTCGTTATCGAGCGATGATGTTGCCTCGTCAAGTATCAGGATAGGCGGGTTCTTAAGAAAGACCCGGGCAATGCTGATCCGTTGCTTCTGACCGCCTGACAGCCTGGCTCCGCGCTCGCCGACATATGTGTCATAACCGTCAGGAAGTTCGTTAATAAACTCATCTGCACCGGCAAGTTTTGCCGCTGCGATTACTTCATCACGGCTCGCGCCGGGCCTGCCATATTCTATGTTGCCTGCTACAGTGTCAGAAAAAAGGTAAACTTCCTGCTGCATCATGCCGATTTTTGTGCGGAGCGAACGAACCTTGTAGTCACGGATATCTCTTCCGTCTACCAGTACAGCGCCGCCGCTCACATCGTAAAAACGGGGAATGAGGTTGCAGAATGTCGTTTTGCCTGCACCGCTCGGACCTACAACGGCAACGTTCTCACCGCTCGCTATTCGGATGTTAATATGATTCAGTACCTGTGTACCGGCCGGAGTGCTGTGTTCGGCTGAATCTTTGCCTGCTTCATATGCGAACGAGACATCGCGGAACTCGATATCTCCATGCACTTCATCAGGCATGTCGATGGCATCCGGAGAATCTTCGATTTCGATCTCGGTATCCATAACTTCCACAAACCTTTCGATGCCGGTTATGCCGCGCTGGAACTGCTCTGTGAATTCAACTACGCGACGTACGGATTCAAGCAGCACTGCCACATACATGAGATATGCAATAAAGTCTCCTGCGGTAATAAGCCCGCGGATGAGGGCCAGCGATCCGAAGAAAACGATCGAGATGTACATGAGTCCATCGAAGAGACGGGTGACACCTCTGAATCCGGCCATGTTTCTGTATCCGACTTTCTTTGTAGTCAGAAATTTTTCATTGCCTTCCTCGAAACGTTTCTCCTCAACATCTTCATTGGCGAACGATTTCGATACCCGTATACCCAGGAGGCTGTCTTCTACGTGGGAATTGATCTCGCCGAGCTCAGAGCGCTGCCATTTGAAGGCGTTGCGCATCCTCACCCTGAATTTCATTGCGCATACAAGCATAAGCGGAATAAGCGCGAAGAGCAGCAGCGTAAGAGGTATATTGACCTGTATCAGAACAGTGAAAGACACAATGATCTTGACTGCTGCGATGAAGTATTCTTCCGGACAATGGTGGGCGAATTCAGTTATATCGAACAGATCGGTCGTGATACGCGATATTAGCTGACCGGTCTTGTTGCTGGTGTAGTACCCGTATGACAGCTCCTGAAATTTGGCGAAGAGATCCCTTCGCATGTCTTTTTCGATCTGAGCACCCATTATATGGCCACGGTTCTGCATATAGTAGTTGGCCGCCACATCTATGATCCTGAGAATTATGTACAGGAGGGTGATCTTAACGACAAGTTCTACAGTAAGGTCAGCGGGTGATGCCGTAACAGTATTCGTTATGAACCTTACAATTACAGGCAGCACAAGATCGCATACACTCGTGAGCGAAGCACAGAACAGATCGAAAACGAGTATGTGCCAGTATGGCTTGAAATACGGATAGAATCTCTTAAGCAGATATTTAGTTGATATCTGTTTCTGTTCCATAATGAAGCAATTATACATTATTTGTTGAAGATTAAGACCGTTTCTAATAAAATTAATCAGTTAGAAACTATACTATCCGGAAGGCGCATAAATGGAACTAAACAAAAAGAAGATCGACCGCATTCTTATGACGGTGATCGGAAATTTACTATATGCCGGCGGCGTAAATCTGATGATAAACCCGATACATCTTTACAGCGGAGGGTTTACGGGAATCGCCCAGCTAATAAGGCTGTTCCTCACAGGATTCCTGCACATCCCGGAGATCCCCGGCCTGGATTACATGGGCATAATATACTTCACCATTAATATCCCGCTGTTTTTCATGGCGTATAAGGTGATGGGACGGAAGTTCTGCATTACCACACTGATCTCGATCGCAATGGCTTCAGCCTTTCTGGCTATTATTCCTGTACCTGCTGTTCCGATAGTCGATGATCGCATACTTGCGTCGGTGGTGGGAGGCCTCGGAAGTGGCGTCGGAGCCGGTCTGGTATTAAGAGCGGGAAGCTCACAGGGAGGTCAGGACGTTATAGGAGTATGCCTTGCAAAGACACACCCGAATTTCAAGGTGGGGACTATAGGCATTATCATCAGTATATGTATTTATACGATATGTCTCTTCATTTATGACATACCGACAGTGCTGTACTCCATCATATTCGCGGTCGTGACAGGACTCGGCATCGACCGGGTGCATGTTCAGAACATAAAGCAGGAGTGCATGATCTTCACAAAGAAGCCGGGCCTTTCAGATGCAATACTGCATGACCTCAACAGAGGTGTCACAGTATGGGAAGGTGAGGGAGCGTATACCGGCGAGGATACGCATGTACTCGTGACTGTCATCAGCAAATACGAAGAGCCTCATCTGAGAGAACTCATCGCAAAGCATGATGAAAACGCCTTTATGATAATCAGCGATAACATCAGAGTCATAGGACTCTTTCAGAAGAGATTCACGGAGTGATAGAATACATACATGATCATCTTTAAGGTTTTACTGATAATACTGATAGCACTGCCGGTCATCGCGCTTGCGTCGTATTTTTATTCACAGATGCTCAGCTTCATCAAAGCCAAAAACGCGATTGAAGACGAAGCGATCAGGCAGAACATTGCTGAGTCGGAACCCGTTAAGGGCAAAAAAAAGAGCAGAAAGAAGAATAAAAAGAAGGAGAAGCAGCAATGAGGGGCTTGTTTATTACCCTTGAGGGCGGCGATGGCTCCGGCAAGTCGACGCAGATAAGAAACATCGAAAGGTTCTTCACGGAGAAGGGCTTTATTGTGCTGCACACAAGAGAACCGGGAGGACCCCGTATAAGCGAAAAGCTCAGAGAGATCCTTCTGGATACCGAAAACACAGAGATGGAAGCAGTCACAGAGATGCTCATATATGCGGCATCGAGGGCGCAGCATGTGAGGGAAACAGTGGTTCCTGCTCTTGAGCGCGGAGAAATAGTAATCTGCGACAGATTCGTAGACTCTTCCATCGCTTATCAGGCATACGGAAGGTGCCTCGGAGACATGGTGGCAGAGGTCAACAAGTATGCTACCGGAGGATTGCGTCCTGATCTGACCATCTGGCTTGATATTGATCCTGAGACGGGAAAGGCCAGAGCATCAGGTGATAAAGGCCCTGACAGGCTCGATCTCGAGACTTCGGATTTTCATGAAAGAGTGCGGGAGGGCTATAAAGCCATTTCAGAAGCTGAGCCGGAACGATTCAAAAGAATTGATGCTGCCGGCTCCATAGAAGAGATAAGAGAAAAAATATACGGCTGTCTGGAGGAGCTCTGCAGGGAAAGATGCATCTGAACGCCATAATAAAAAGCATCGCGGGAGGAGCAAGCTCTGCTCACGCGTATATAGTGGAAGCAAAGGCCGGAGGAGAAAGAGAAGAATTCATAAAAAAGCTGTCTATGGGTCTTGAATGCCGCAGCAGCGATGTATCGTCACGGCCATGCGGACATTGTGATGCGTGCAGACAGGCTGCAGCGGGTTCATCGATGGACATAGTCCATATGCAGATGAGCGGAAAGAACGGTTACAGGACAGAAGACGCCAACGCTTTCAGCAGCAGGCTCGATATGGGCGCATACGGGAGATATCTGATCGGCATTATCGATGATGCCGACAGTCTCAGCGAAACTGTACAGAATAAGCTGCTCAAGACTCTTGAGGAGCCGCGCAGGGATGTCATCCTGCTTCTTGGGACCTCAAATCCTGATCACCTTCTGAGCACGGTCAGGTCGAGATGCAGTATTATCAGACTGGATCCGGATCAGGATCCGGATGGATCTGAAAGCGAAAAGTCAGAATCTTTCACGACAGCTGCAGCAATGCTTAGCGGTGAAGGCGCGTTCTGTGAGTTCAGAGAGACTGTTGAGAAGTGTGTCAAAACACGAAGCGATGCGCTCATGCTTATAGATTATGCGGAAAAAGAATTCCGCGAACGGATGATGTCGGGAGATTTGCCCGTGGCAATGGCTGAAAGGCTTGAACTCTGCGAAAAGGCCCGGGCTGACATAGAAAGGAACATGGACAGAAACAAAGCCCTAAAGAGGCTCCGTCTGGAGCTCACGGGGCATTGATACGGGAGGAGATACAAGAATGGTTGAGATAGTCGGAGTCGGATTCGCGAAGACCGGCAAAACATATTATTTTGACCCTGCAGGGAAAACATTTGAGCTCGGAGACATGGTAATTGTCGAAACGGCAAGGGGCATGGAGCTTGGTCATATTTTAATTGCAAACAAGTATATAGATGAATCAGAGCTTGTGGCAGAACTGAAACCGGTAGAGCGCAAAGCAACCGATGCAGATCTTAAGAAATACCATGAGAACCTTGCCAAGAGAGAGGGCGCTCTTAAGGTGTGCGCTGAAAAAATTGAAAAGCACGGACTCGATATGAAGCTCATCGATGTTGAGTTTATGATCGATGGTTCCAAGATAGTGTTCTACTTCTCCGCAGACGGCAGAGTCGATTTCAGGGAGCTTGCCAAAGATCTGGCAGGGCACTTCAAGAACAGAATAGAGCTCAGGCAGATCGGAGTAAGGGATGAAGCAAGGATACTTGGAGGAAT
>JBGUKU010000019.1:0-2516 GCA_045114615.1 Anaerovoracaceae bacterium | reverse complement strand
CTGTTGGCAAGGCAAAGCCCGGCACATCAATAGAACTGGATCCTGAGACTTCAGAAATCATTATTATTGGTAATACTGTAAGTCCCGGGTATTACAAAGAACCAATACTTACTTCAAAAGCCTTTTTCTTCATTTACCCTCTCAGCGCCTGTGAGAGTGCGGGAGGCCGTCATATAGTAGGTTCAGACGGCTCCCGCGCTTACAGGACAGGTGATAAGGGGCATTTTGATGAAGATGGTAATCTGTACTGCGACGGCAGAATAGACAACCAGATAAAACTCCACGGGTACAGGATAGAAATAGAAGATATTGAATCCAATCTGGCCTCGGTATACGGCGTCAAACGAGGTGCTGTAGCGCAAAGGATCCGTGATGGGAGGGTGGAGAGCCTTACGGCATTTGTTATCCGGGACGGAGATCTGATCACGGATGACTATTTCGGACGCAAAGTCATCCGTACTGCATTGAGAGAAAAAATGCCATCATATATGGTTCCTAAAAGGGTCATATTCCTTGATGAACTGCCTGTCACGAACAACGGAAAACTTGACAGGAAAAGACTAAGGGAGATGGCATAGATGCAGCTGTACGGAGAGAACATATTCTTCATCAGCCTCGCTGTCATCCTGGTTCCGGCTTTCATATTGGGTTACTGTGAGAAACCACTGAAGCATTACGGCATGGCTGCCACAGTATTCTTCGTTGTCATGACAATGAAAGATAAACCACAGGCTTTGCTGTACATGCTTTGCTTTGTATGGTATGAGTATATCCTTGCGCAGATCTTTCTCAGGATCACGACGGGAGAGCACGGGTCACGGGTTGCTTATCCTGCGTTTCTCATATTGAGCATACTGCCGCTGACCTTGCACAAGATCCTTATTGCAATGAATGGAAATGCGGGGATACTGGCGATTATCGGCATCTCATATATGACATTCAAGGCGGCGCAGATAATCATTGAGATAAGCGACGGAATAATCAAAGAGCTGAAACCTGATGAATACATATATCTGATGCTTTTCTTTCCGACGCTGCTGTCAGGACCTATAGACAGAAGCCGCCGGTTTGAGGAGGATATCAGGCGGACGATCCCAAGGGAAGAATACCTTGAGATGGCAGGAAATGGATTGCTCAAGATCCTTCTCGGCATGGTGTATAAACTGGCGATAGCTTCAGTCTTCTACCTGCTCATGAAGAAATTCGGGATGGATCGCACGCTGATCTCAGCAGCCATATATATGTACACATATGGCTTTTATCTGTTCTTTGACTTTGCAGGTTACAGTCTGATGGCGGTGGGAACGGGCTATCTGCTTGGCGTAAAGGTTCCTGACAACTTCAACAAGCCTTTTCTCAGTAAAGATATCCAGGAATTCTGGAACAGATGGCATATAACTCTTTCACACTGGTTGAGAGACTATGTTTTCTCAAGGATAACGATGGATCTTATACGGAGCGGTAAGGTCAAAGATAAGCTGACGATAGCTTCCATAGCGCTCATGATAAACATGCTCATCATGGGCTGCTGGCACGGACTTACAGGATATTACATTCTCTATGGCCTGTATCACGGAGTGCTGCTTGTGCTGTTTGAGATCATACGCAAGAAGTCGGCTTTCTATAAAAAGCACAAAAAGGACAAATGGTTCATGGTTGTTTCGTGGTTTGTGACACTGCATCTGGTGCTTGTCGGATTCTTTATCTTTTCGGGAAGATTCACCAGAGGTGTAGCCTTCCTGCTGCGCAGCCATGGTCTGATATAAAGGAGAACACAAAATGAGAGAAAAATTACTGGTAATGATAGAAGAATTATGTGGAGATGAGATCGTCAGGGAAGACCCTGATATCGACCTGCTTGAAGAAGGACTGATTGATTCTCTTGACTATATAGAACTGCTTTTGAAGATCGAGGATGAATTTGGCCTCAAAATGTCACCTTCAGAACTGACACGGGAAGAAATGGCGACTCCTAACAGGATCATCGCTGTAGTCGAAAAGCGGCTGGCATAAGCCTGATCCGGCAGGAAATATGAGGAAGATAAGAGCATTCATCGCTGCTGCAGCACTTATGGTCGTATTTGTGTTATCAGCTCATATGGTCACAAGCGGGCTGTCACTGAGAGTAGATAATGGCAGGTTCGGGTTCTGGTTCAACCCATACAAGGATCTGTCTTATTCTGCATTGTCAGAAAACATCGATTCAGATACGGTGCTGGTCATGGGGTCTTCCGAATTCAGACATGGCAGGGGATCTGAGTATCATCCGAAAAATGCGCTCAGAACTGAAGATGCCGATCTGATGCTCATCGGTGGACCGTGCAACCAGATCCTTTTTCACAGTGTTGCAGCGGGCTCTCTGGAAAAGAGGCTTGACAGCAGAAAAGTTATACTGCTGGTTTCGCCTACCTGGTTCAAGAAGGGCGGTGTGAGTTCGGTAAATTATGGACTGAGATTTTCAGAATCAGAATATATCAAGTTCATGCAGAATCCTGAAATTGATATCAGTACAAAGA
>JBGUKU010000018.1:0-2043 GCA_045114615.1 Anaerovoracaceae bacterium | reverse complement strand
TTCCGGGACTAATTCGCCCTCATTTCTTACTATGATCCTGACCCTGCCATTGTCTGCCATTGCCTTTACAAGGATCTCCGTCCCGTACGCACCATAATTGACAGCATTTGAAATATAGTTAGCAAGAGCCATTGTTGTCAGTTTCCTGTCAGCATAAAGACGCAAATCTTCAGGTACTTCCTGTGTGATCACCATTCCCTTCCTGTCGGCGAGAACCTGCAGGCTTTCGCACACCTCGCTGACGGCACTGCTAACACTGAAGTCGCTCAGATCCAAAGGATAAGTGCCTGCATCCATTTTGGAAAGGTCAAGCATTCCGACGATCCTGTCATTCATTCTCAAGCTTTCTTCTATGACCACCGAAGCATATTCCCTGCGCTTCTGCTCATCCGATTCGTTCTCAAGAAGTTCTCCATAACTGCGGATTACGCTAAGCGGCGTCTTCATATCATGTGCAAGAGAATCAGTAAGGAGTCGTCTTCTCCTCTCATATTCAAGTCTTTCACCGATCTCATTGCCCTGAAGGAGAATCAAAGCACTCGCAGCTATTATGAATAACAGGGCAGCCGCCGGATAGAAGGTTTTCAGCTTATCTACCGCATATAGCCATGGATTCATCGTAACTGTTACCGCCAGCAGATAATCATTACCATAGATATGATCTATCACGCCAACTGTTCTCAATGATCCAAACCATTTAGAGTTCACCATATCAGACCACATGTAATTTCCGGAATCAGATATGTTCTCCCCAATGCAGAAGTCCTCTACATATTCCCCTGTCTTCTGCTCAAACTCACCGGACATTTCTTCTTCGAGCCCATATGACCCATGGTGTGAGCCATCAGGAAGATATATCGAATAGTCCTGAGTTTCTGTTTTTGCAATCTTTATCCCGTCTTCAGGGGGATTGCCAATAAAGGTTTTTTTGTCTGTATCGCCGTTGTCCAATCCTTTCTCAAATGTGATCCTGTCAGGATAAAAGAACCTGCCCGACTGATAGCCCGAAAGATCTTCGATATACCCAAGATACCCCTCTGACTCAGCAAGTCCGGCTATTTCCTGCACCTGCTTTTCATTGAATGAGTCAGCAAATACAATATTTCGACCATTGCGTCTGTAAGGTAACCCGATCATCATTGGTGTTACCGGCTTAACAGTTTCCGCGGATATGACAGTCCCGTTTTCTGTCCCTATCCTGATAAGCCTTATATCGACCTGCCCTTCATATTTTTTGTATCTGTCATAAAGCTGATACCGATAATATCTCATCAGCCTGAATGCTTCTGCCTGATTGAATCCATCCACATAAGCTGCACTGTCAGGTTCAACCGTTCTGCATGTCTTAAGATCGCTCAGTATCTCATCATAATTACATACTTCGTGATAGTTCTGAAGCAACGGATATCTGAAAGCCCAGGTCGCCGCAAATATGAGTACCAGATAAAGCGCTAACATCAAAGCTGCTGTTTTGGCTGCAAGCGGAAGACCGTTTCTTGTGGTTTCTTTATTTCTAAACATCCTTTTCACCATCTCTCACCTCGAATCTGTATCCGACTTTGATGATCGTATGAATATACCCGGATCTCGCGCCCAGACAATGCCTGAGCTTTTTTATTGTACCGTCTACAGCCCGATCATATATAAAGGCTTCTCTTCCCCATACATGATCAAGAATCTGTTCCCGGGTAAGGATCCTGCCCTGATTCTGCATCAGATAAACCAAGAGGTCATAGACACGCGGCGGCATTTCTGTTGTGACCCCATCAATCCTTACTGATCGTGCATCAGTATCTATATCAATTCCAGGGGCAGATAATTTGGAATCCTGTTTCCTGCCCACATACCTGTGGAGCAGCGCCTCTGTCCTCGCATACAATACCGATAAGGAAAATGGTTTGGTTACATAATCATCTGCACTTACCTCAAATCCGTGCAGCTGATCCTCTTCTGCTGTTCTGGCCGTCAGAAATATGATTGGAATATCCGATGTCTTACGTATATGCTCACAAACCTTGAATCCATCAGTCCCGGGCATCATTA
>JBGUKU010000017.1:0-3326 GCA_045114615.1 Anaerovoracaceae bacterium | reverse complement strand
AAGTTCGATTATGTCCTTCTTTTCCTGGTTCTTCTTGTTATGGATAGCCTGACCGAGAGTCATGCCTGTCTCATAGCTGACAATGGACGTAATCTGCTTCCCGCCTGAGCGGCTGCCGTCAGGCTGAAGTCTGTCTGTCGCACGCATGGCCTGTCCGTCACAGGCGAGCACGTCACGTCTTGACAGTACCTCAGTGGCGTAGATTTTCCTGCTGACACGCACGAGGTCGTACTGCCTGCTCATGATGCTCTTCAGTTCACCGCCCAGCACATCGCTCTCGAGCATCCTCTGAGCGCGCGTTATGGTTGCAGTGCTGGGTATATTGCCCTGCAGATCCGGGAATACCTCATTGAGGAGTGCAGAGTTGCTGTCCCAAAAGTGCCATACATCATCCTTTTTATGTAAAGATTTACATAAAAAGGATTATGGCAAGAAATCCGTTATTTTAAGTTTTTAACGCAAAGCCAATATCTGTCGCAGTTCCAATCCATATTTCTTTACATAATAAATCCCTGGATATTGTGGCCATATGGTCATTGAAGGGAAAATTATGTCATGATAACTGATGTACGCACTCTCATTGAACTATGTTCAAATGAACTTAGCTACAGGGGTTACACAACGTGGAATGCGAACTGCTACAAAAAACACTGGAATCAGCTTGACGAATGGATGAAAGCCAGGCAGATATCTGACTTTTCCAAGGTTATGGCGGACAGATATCTTGATGAAAATATTGGCACGCATCTTCTCAGCCGAGGAATGGCCGAACGAGACAAACGGCATCTGCGAGCAATACGAATGTTAATCTCGTATCAGAAGGATGGAAACTTTGAATTCCACTCGCCCAGGACTGAATACACATTCAGGAGTGATTATCAGAAACAGATACTCGATTTTCTTGACTATGCCGGAATCATGCTGAATCGAGCCAATTCTACGGTCCTAAACTATAAGATTACACTTCGTAAATTCGACAGGTTCCTGACATTGAAGAAGCTGAATCTGTCAAACATCGGAATTGATGACTTTGAAGGTTACTTCAGAGAGAATTGCAAGACTCTCTATGTCAGGCATCACGATGCCAGCTGTCTCAGACAGTTTTTTCACTATCTTTATAAAATTTTATTTACAGATAAGGATCTGTCTATATTCATTCTGAAAGACAACCTGAACAGACATTCGGACATTCCGACAACGTACACGGAGGATGAAATCAGGAAAATTATCGATGCTCCGGACAGATCCTCAGCTATCGGGAAAAGAGACTATCTTGTGCTGTTGCTTGCGGCCCAGTATGGGTGGAGGAGTTCCGATATAACCGGCTTCCGCCTGGATCAGATAGACTGGGAGAAAAATGTCATCAGATTCAGTCAGCAGAAAACCGGATTTCCCGTGGAATATCCCTTGCTTGCTTCAGTCGGGAACGCTGTCATCGATTATCTGAGACATGGCAGGCCTAAGTCAGAGCGGCAGGAGATTATACTTTCAGCACAACAATCAAAATATGGCAGACCTTTGAAGTCGCCAGCAATACATGCGATTGTCAGCAAGTACATTGAGAAAGTTAACATCACAGGCTGGAAGGGCAAGAAGCACGGAGCGCATTCGCTTCGTCACAGTCTCGCGACGAACCTTCTTAAAAAGAATGTCTCTCTTCCGGTAATAAGCACTGTGCTTGGTCACCAGCAGACGGAAACAACCAAGATCTACCTGAAAGTAGATACCGAGAACCTGAAAGCCTGTACCCTGAAAATGCCAGAGCTGAAATCACCTTACTATACGGACGGAGGCTGTTCCTATGAATAAATATGGATATGTTTCAGGGATGGCTGACGAGATGACCCTGTACATTGACTATAAAGTCAGATCAGGTTTCATGGAGAAGTCATATATCCACAGGATGAGGAAATTTGACCGCTTCTGCGCTGCCCGTGGGATAACCGACATAAGTTTTACTGAAGATGATTCCAGAGCATGGGGTGAAAAGAGACCGGATGAGGCGGAGTACTGTCATTATGACAGGATCAATTTAGTTAAGAACTTCATGATTTACCTCAGCAGGAAAGGCTACTCCGTATATATCCCCAAGGATATCAAATCGCTTCCTTCAACATTCACACCGCACATCTATACGGATGATGAAATCTCAAGATATTTTGAGGCTGTTGACACTTATGATCCGAAATGCGGAAACAGGAAAAACCGAATCCAGCTTCCTGTGCTATTCCGCATACTTTACTGCTGCGGGACAAGACTTAATGAAACTCTTGGGATAAGAAAAAAGGATGTAGATCTGAAAGCAGGCATCATTGCCCTTCGCGAAACCAAAAACAACAACACCAGATACATTGTTGTTTCCGATGAGCTGAAATTTTTGTTAAGTCGGTATGCTGATCGGCGTTTCTATGAACTGTCTGACAATGACTATATCTTCTCCTGCCGCAACGGGCATCGGCTTAGCTTGCGATTGCTTTACGATTTTCATAGAAAGTTCCTGGATCATGCCAGCATTCCATACTTTGGTGAACACAAAGGACCAAGAGTCCATGACTTCAGGCATACATTTGCGGTAAAGTCGTTTAAGCAGCTGGTCGACAGCGGCAAGGATCTGTATGTTGCCTTGCCGGTTCTTTCCACATATCTCGGGCACAAGACAATCTATGCTACCGAACGGTATCTGAGACTTACAGTCAGCATATATCTGTCAGTGAGCAGTAGATTTTTTTAATTTACTTTCCCCCTGCTATTTTTTGCCCTTTTTTACAAATAACTCAAAATTACATCGATCGTCAATGGCCAAAGTTGTAAAAATGTGTGCCAGGGATCAAAACGAACAGACTTCTTTGCAAAAATTTGAGACGAGGATCAAATTTTACTTTTGCTGATTGTCGCTGATCGCTGAACTGGTTAAATTTAACCCCAAAGGGGGCATTAACCATGACAACAGAGACAAGCGCAGCTGACAGCAATCAGGCACCTGAACAGGACACAACAGACAACAAAGTATTGCAGAAGGCCAGAAACAAGGATCGGGGTAAAGGCAAGTTTGAGCTCGGAACCCTTGCTCTGGTAGCCGGACCTTTCGACTTTCTTGGACTCGAAGGCCTGATTAACGAGAATGTCGGCAAGAAAGGCTCCCATGTCAGGGCTAATACAGGAGTTGAGGTCAAGGCACTGGTAATGCAGATGCTCCATGTTGAATGGCAGAGCCTCATGAATACAGCCTCCTTCATGACTGACGTGCCGTGCGGGGCACTGCTCGGGAAGAACATTAAGCCTGACGCGTTCAACCGCTCGGCACTTGCCAGAATGCTCGATGACAT
>JBGUKU010000016.1:0-50168 GCA_045114615.1 Anaerovoracaceae bacterium | reverse complement strand
CGGTACACACAGCCCGGCAGCGTCTCATGTTATCTATATTCCGCCTTATGATCTCCTCGCTTATGCCCGGTCTTGCGGCATCATGTATGAGCACGATCGCATCGTCTTCATCTATGCCTGCCGAGCGGGCATCGCGGGAGGCCGCTTTTATCCCTTCCCTTACAGAGTCTGCTCTTGTGGATCCTCCGCTCACTATCGCTATGCTTCCCGGTTCACGCCCGGTCAGCCTTTCGCATTCAGCTGTGATCTCTTCATATGTATCGTCAAGAGAACCGTCCTGTGGTGAAACCACGTATACCTTGTCGATATAATCGAGAGACGCGAAAGCATTTATCGCGGTTCCGAGCACAGTGGAGCCACCATAAGGAAACAGCTGCTTCGGTACATCCATTCCCATGCGCGTGCCTTGGCCGGCTGCAACTATTACTGTACATATCCAGTTAGAAATGTTATCTACCATAATGATTTTCTGCAATGATCTCCTGCAACAATCTTCTGCAATCTTTTACAATGGTCTTATACTATAATCCTGCGCAGCGTATTCTGCAATGGATTTCATCAGAAATTCTTTTTCCAATGTAAAAGGCCGACCCCCTTACTAGCCCCCCTGCTATATATTGGTTTCGACCATCTCGTCTGCTTCCTCCATTGTGTATCCCCCTGAGTATATCAGCTCGCTCTCAAGTATCTGCTTTGCTGTACTCAGGAGTTTCTTTTCTCCGGTTGAAAGTGGTTTAAGTCTGTCCGTTCTGACGAGATTTCTTACTACCGCTGCCACCTCCAGGATATCCCCTGTCTGCATCCTCTCGGTATTCTCGCGGTATCGTTTGTTCCAGTTGGGGTTCATCGGCTCAGTGTCTTGCCTGAGCACCTCCAGCACCTCACCGATGCGTCCGGGATCGATTATTGGCCTCACTCCCAGTTTCTCAGTATTGTCAACAGGAACAGAAGCCTCCATACGGCAGTAAGGAAGCGACACATTATAATACGTGCGCATCTCGCCGAGAAAGTCCTTTTCTACGATCTCGGTTATGATGCCCGCGCCGTACATCGGATATACAATGTAATCGCCGACCTTGAACATGGACGCTTTCCTCCTTTTACAACATCATTATAATAATTTTTGTATCAAAAAGCAAACAAAAATTAAACTGTAATATTATCACCGTGAATAGTGGTTGTCAATATAAAGGTTATGAAAACAGGCAGCATGCCCGGCTCCCGGGAAGTCAACGCGTAATCCTTTTCGTCTTCGGATCACTTCCCCGGTATGCTTCAGCTTTCCTGCAAGAGTCTCGCCTGCCGCTTGTTTTCACAACTGACTTTGTACTGTTCTCTGTGATATAATGTTTCCAAATATGATTTGTGAAAAACGGAGGATTCCGATGAAAAAAATACTTATAGTAGATGATGAAGAAAAGATCCGTGAGGTAATAAGAGAATACGCGGAATTCAGCGGTTATGCGGCTGAAGAAGCTGCAGACGGCATGAGTGCGATAGGCATGGTAAAGCTCAATGATTATGATCTTATCATCATGGATATCATGATGCCGAAGCTTGATGGCTTCAGCGCCGTCAAGGAGATACAGAAAATCAAGAACATTCCTGTCATAATGCTGTCGGCAAGGGGCGAAGAGTACGACAAGCTCTTTGGTTTCGAACTCGGTATAGACGACTACGTTGTAAAGCCGTTCAGCCCAAAGGAACTCATGGCAAGGGTCAACGCAGTTCTCAACCGCAGAGATGCTTCAGAGAGAAATGTTTCCAATATACAGAAGTTTGAAGGGCTCGAAATCAACATTGCTGCGCGCACTATAAGCGTTGACGGCAAGCGTGTCGAGCTTACTCCGAAAGAATACGATCTTCTCTTCTACATGATACAGCACAAGAACATCGCCCTTTCGAGAGAAAAACTCCTCGAAGACATCTGGGGATATGACTTCTTCGGCGATGACAGAACGATCGATACTCATGTAAAGAACCTGCGAAACTGCCTCGGGCCATATAGAAAATTCATTGTTACGCTCAGAGGAGTAGGATACAAGTTCGAATATGAGGAATAATTTATCATAACGGAGACCGGCCGAGAAATGGCAGACCACACCGGAAAGCGCGGAAGCAAGCGCGCTGTTAAAAGAATCGATACCAGCAGCATAAAGACGACGACACTTCTGTCGTTCGTCATTTTTGCGCTGTTTCTGGTGATGATTCTCTGGGGGCTGTCCAACTTTTACCTTAACAGTTTCTACGAACGCGCCAGGTCGCAGGAAGTAATGCGTACAGCTGAGACCCTTGAAGCGCAGTTCCGGCAGGACCGCTACAGCTTCGGCCCTCTCGCGCTGCAGACCGCAGGTACAAATGATTTGTATATCAGGATCGATACCCCTGAAGATAATCTTGTTTTTGACGGCACCAGGGAGGTTCAGGGAAGCGACGCCTTTGAAAGTGACGTTAACCGCATCAAGACAAGGCTGGCTTCCTCTGAAGCCGGCAACGTCAGTGAAACCAGGCGTGACAATTCAGGAATGGGAGCAAGGCTCGTCTATGCTTCATATATTACAGCAGGCGGCGCCGACAACATTCTTTGCATCATCGCCCCTCTTTATCCTGATCAGGTAACTGTCCGGATCCTGAGAGACATGCTCATATATGTTTCGTTCATTGTACTCATCGTCTCGCTGCTTCTTGCCTTTGCGCTTTCGGTGCGTCTTACATCTCCTATTGAGAAACTCACTCGCTCGGCGCAGGAGCTTTCCAAGGGCAATCACGACGTATACTTTGATGGAGCCGGTTTCACAGAGACCAAGGAGCTCGCGAAGGCTCTCAACAAAGCCTCATATGAGATGGAGAAGACTGATTTCTATCAGCGCGAGATCATAGCGAACGTGTCGCATGACCTCAAGACGCCGCTCACCATGATCAGATCATACGCAGAAAAGATCATCGACATCACAGGCGATAATCCGGAAAAGCGAAACGCCGACCTCAATGTCATCATTTCAGAGACGGAGCACCTCAACAGGCTCGTCTCCGACATGCTCTCAGTCTCCAACCTTCAGTCCAACAACATTGAGCTGCGTATGGAGACATTCGATCTTGTGGAGGCAGCCAGAAGTGTGTATGAGAGTTTCCTCGCGCTCGCAACATCGGAAGGATTTGAGATCCACTTCCACCCCTGCAAACCGGCTTACGTGGTAGGCGACCGCACCAGAATGACCCAGGTTATGACCAACTTCGTGTCAAATGCGGTCAAGTACTCGGGCGATAACAAATACATAGATATCAGGCTCAGCAAAACAAGCAAGAAAGTGACTTTCCACTGTATCGATCACGGTATGGGCATCCCATCGGATGAGATCGGACATGTCTGGGATAAGTATTACAGAACTTCCGCAAATCACGAACGCGGCATAGAAGGCACCGGCCTCGGACTTGCCATTGTAAAGGGTATCCTCAATCTGCACGGAGCCAAGTATGGCGTGGAGAGCGAGGAAGGCAAGGGATCGGACTTCTGGTTCGAGATGGAAACGGTAAGAAAACCATCGGCGGAAGATACAGAGAAGAAAGATGGCTAAGAAAGCAAAAACGGTTTTTATGTGCACAGAGTGCGGCAACGAGTACACGGCCTGGCAGGGTCAGTGTTCTTATTGTGGCTCGTGGAACACCATAATTGAACATAAAGCAGCTCCGGCAGAAGGGACCGAAGCAGACACCAGAAGGCGCACAGGAGTTGCCGGACGCCCGGTAAAGCTCGGTGAAGTCGGCACACACGACTACACCCGCATGGACTCCGGACTGGCTGAGCTCAACCGCGTACTGGGTGGCGGCATTGTTCCGGGCTCGCTCACACTTATCTCCGGTGAGCCTGGTATCGGAAAGTCCACGCTTATCGCGCAGGCTGCAGGCAGGATAGCAGACAGGTATGGCCCCGTCCTTTACGTCAGCGGCGAGGAGTCCGAGGAGCAGGTGAAACTCAGGGCAGACCGCGTGCTCGGGAATATAAGCGATTTCCTTTACATCTACCCGGAAACCAACATCGAAAACATCATGGCTGCGTGCGACAGCATAAAGCCGTGCTTTATCATCATCGACTCAATACAGACAATGTATTCTCAGTCAGCGGATTCAGTAGCGGGCAGCCTCACGCAGATCAGGGAGTGCTCTGGTCAGCTGATAAGGTACGCAAAAAACCGCAATGTGCCGGTATTCATCGTGGCGCACGTCACCAAGTCAGGTGAGCTTGCAGGTCCGAAGACTATCGAGCATATGGTTGATACAGTGCTCAGCTTCAGCGGAGAACGTGACCGGGATCTCAGGATACTCCGCTCATTCAAGAACCGCTTCGGGACTACCGACGAGATAGGCGCTTTCCGCATGACCGAAGAAGGCATGATCGAAGTTCCGGATATCTCGGGCAGCCTTATCGAGAACATCGAGAGCGAAGAAGGCTCAGTAGTGTCAGCAGTATATGAAGGCAGCCGCCCGGTCTTCTTTGAAATACAGGCTCTGGTGACCCGCGCAAATGTGGGATTTGCCCGCAGGACCGCCATCGGGATAAGCCAGAACCGCCTTAATATGATCCTGGCAGTACTCGAGAAAAAAGCAGGTCTTGACCTGCTCGACTACGATGTATATGTGAATGTAGTCGGCGGCATGAGCACAGGCAGCACATCAACCGACCTCGCAGTTGCACTTGCGATATACAGTTCATTCAGAGGAAAGACTTCTTCCAGACGTCTGGTAGCAGCCGGCGAAGTAGGCCTCACGGGCAACCTTCGCTCTATACCTAACGCCGGCAAGATCGTGCAGGAGGCCGTAAGGCTCGGCTACGAGGCGGTGATACTCCCTGCCAAGAATGCCGGACAGGCCGCTAAGTCTTCCGGTGACGGAATACGCGTGTTCGGAGCCGCCAATGTATCTGACGCGATCCGCGCGTTTGCAGGCGCTGACTTCGCCCGCTGAACGCGCTGCCAAATAATAAGCACTAAAAGAGCCTGCTCAGTGAGCAGGCTCTTCAATTATCGGTATTATTCTTCAGGCTGTGGATACAGTTCTACCGGATCCCATCCTTCGTCCTGATAATACTTCGCATCGAGTGCGTTCAGGAATACGTAGTCTGTTACAGTGACCTTTCTGAGCTCGTTACGTGCATCGGTGTCATTATGGATCTTCATGAAGTCATCATAGTGTTCGCCGAAAATCTCTTTAGCGCTTGAATCCCAGTTTTCACCATCCTGTACTACATCAAATGCGGTTACTGTGTAGTCAGCCTTGCTGACATGCATGCATCCAGGGTAGTTTCCGCCTGAAGCGGTCTTCAGAACATCTCCTTCCAGGTTGTAATTATCTACCCAGAAATCTCCGTATACAAGGATCTCATCTTCCGGTGTGGAATCTTCATACACGACGGCCACAGTCGGGATGCTTTCATCAGCAGGCTCATAATCCTTGCTGACCTCTGTTGCCATGTACTTATAGCATGCTGCCTCTGCCGGATCATCTCCGCCATAGCCATAAGGCGAACCGTCAACTACAGCAGCTGCAGTTCCGCCCTCTTCGGCTCTTACAAAATGCAGTTCAACTCCGAGAATTTTTGCCATTATGCCGTCGCCATCATCCTGGAATTTCATTTTGGCATCACCTTTGGTCTTGAACCCTCCGTCGATCAGCGACCATGTGATATTTGACACTTCCTCGACCCCATCTTCATCAGTGCCTGTAAGGGTTCCTGTACCGTCGCTGTTAAGGGTAAGCACAAACTCATGGTCCAGATCTCCCGATTCACCGATGAATGAAGCCGAGTCGGCCTTCCATGTTCCAACATACTTGCTGTCAGCAACGTCTCCGCCGCCGCCACCACCGCAGGCTGCCAGCGCAAATGTGAGCACCATTGCCAGGCTGAGCAGTATTGCCAGTTTCTTTTTCATATTATTATCCTCCTTATCGCAGGAATGTTTACAATATCATCCGTTTATAATATATCTCTAATCCATTCAGGATGCTATGGATATATATCATTTTTAAGGTACAAAAATTCCCGGATCGCTCCGGGAATCATTAAGCGTTTCTTCAGGACAGTACTATTGTTTAAAGTGCTTTCCCGGAGCGCTTTCTTCGTGAGTGCCTATAGGTGCAGTTTTCTCAGCCTTCTTCTCGGCTTTGGCAGCCGCTTTTGCTTCCTTTTTCTCTATCTTGTCATCGATCCTCTTGTTCCATGCAGCAGCGTCATCTTTTCTGATTTTGTTGAACCAGTTGTGTCTCTTGCTGATTATGAAAATAAGGAGAACATATGCAGCGCCTGTGCATAGCTCAAGTATTAAATCGTGCATAGTCGATTCGCTTTCAATCGATGCCATGTTCATGCCCTGCAGGTAAAAGATCGTCATATTATTTGCGATATGAAACGCAGATGATACCTCGATACCTCTGCCGATCCATGCACTTAACGCAAACACACAACCCGTTACAAGGATCCCGAGCTTTCCTATCGTGTTATACGGATGCTGTGAAGCGAAGACAGCCGCAGAGAGGATCACGGCTATGATCGGCAGCCTGAACCACGATCCGAAAGTCTGCATGAGCAGTCCGCGGAATGCGTACTCCTCCGCAATACACTGCAGAGGGCCGAGTATTGTAACTACAGCAAAGCTCGCAAGCGTGAATTTCATCTGGAAGTTACCGATGTTGTGTTTATAAACCAGTTCGTCAACGATGATAGGTACACTGATGCAGATGAACGCCACAGGGAATACTTTCCAGAAAACTTTGCTGCTCCACCCTCCTCTTGAAGACGAGTACGATGAAAACGGCCTGTCACGCACTATTACCGACGCCAGCCACAGTGCAGGAATTATTACCGCAACAGCGCCCAGGCTCACTACTGACTGCCACGCGTTCGCAAGGTCCATGTCGTCATAGCTGGTGACCAATATGCTCCTGAATATATCGGTGAATGAGTCCGGCGTTGTTGCGCGACCGGCGACCGTCACCGTTCCCCACATAACGGCCAACGCAAAAATAAGATAAAAAACTATAAACAGCACACCCACGATGACCGGCTTATACCATTTATAGGACTTGAACTGCCTTCCATAGATCGGATATGAGTGTTCTTTAGCATTTGAGCTGTCAATTTTAGCCATTGTTTTTCCTCCTCCAACATCGGAAACTCTGCGGTTTCGACGCTGATCGTCTTAAACAAAAGCCCTTCTCCATGCCGGAAAAGGGCTCCGTTATTATTTAACCTGAAAGAATGGATTCTATCGTAGGGGCTCAGCCCCCGCAGATCAAGCATCTCGCCCTTACGGCAACGCCGCTGTTTTCTATGAGATGCTTACTTCTCTTCCTGCTCCTTCTTGTATGCAGCGATAACCTTGTCTGCCAGGTTGCCAGGCAGCTCAGCGTATCTTGCAAACTCTACTGTGAAGGATCCTCTTGCCTGAGTCATCGATCTGAGCGCGATAGCATAGTCGAAGAGTTCTGCCTGAGGTGCTTCAGCGTGAAGAACTGTTCCGCGAGGCGAGGAATCCATTCCGAGTACCATACCACGTCTGTTAGGCATGTCGCCCATTACTGCTCCTACGTACTGTTCAGGAACGGTGATCTCGAGCTTCATGATAGGCTCGAGGAGGCATGGTCTTGCCTCAACAATACCCTTCTTGAATGCGAGCGATGCAGCGATCTTGAACGATACTTCGTTGGAGTCTACTTCGTGATAGGAACCGTCGTAGAGGACAGCCTTGATGTTCTGTACTTTGCATCCTGCGAGAGGGCCCTTCTCCATGCACTCGAGGAGTCCCTTCTCAACAGCAGGAACGTAGTTCTTAGGAACCGATCCGCCGAAGAGCTCTTCGCTGAACTCGAGTCCAGGCTCTGTCGATGGCGAGAATCTGATGTGAACGTCACCGTACTGGCCTGCGCCGCCGGACTGCTTTTTGTGCTTACCCTGAACATCGGAGTTGCCCTTGATGGTCTCTCTGTAAGCGATCTTCTGAGGAACAACGTTTACGCTTACTCCGTATCTGTCTTTGAGTTTAGCCTGGATGATTCCGAGCTGGATGTCTCCCTGACCGCCGAGCAGTGTCTGATGTGTCTCAGCGTTTCTCTCGAGAACGAATGTAGGATCCTCTTCCATGAGTCTGGAGAGACCCTGAGCCATCTTCTCGTCTTCGTTCTTGTCTGCAGCCTCTACAGCTACGAAGTAGCAAGGTGTAGGGAATGCAGCAGGCTTAACTGTTACCTGCTTGTTCTTAGCGCAGAGTGTGTCGCCTGTCTTTGTGTTCTGGAGCTTTCCGAGAGCAACCATGTCGCCTGCGACTACAGTGTCTGTCATCTCCTGAGCCTTTCCTCTTACGAAGAAGACGGAACCGAGCTTCTCAGACTTCTCTGAACGCGGGTTATAAACGTCAGCTCCGGATTTGAGTGTTCCGGAAACGATCTTTGCGTATGAGATCTTTCCGAGGAACGGGTCAGCAAGAGTCTTGAAGATATAGATAACGAGGTCTCCGGCAGGATCGCATGCGATCTCGATGTCGTTGCCGTCAGCATCCTTAGCTTCTGTAACGACTGTTGCCGGCTTCGGTACGTACTTGCAGAGCGAATCAAGAACTACGTCTACGCCTTCGCCTGTCAGTGCGCTCATTGTCATGATCGGCATGATGTCTCCGTTGTGGATTCCTGTTGCCAGACCGTGAGCGAACTCTTCATCTGTGAATGCCTCTCCCTCGAAGAACTTCTCCATGAGTTCCTCGTCAGCAGCAGCTACTGCCTCGTCGAGAGCGTCCTTGTCATCAAGAGTAACACATGCGCTTCCGAACTTGTCCTGGATAGCCGAGATGACTTCGTCGAGTTCAACGTTGTCCTTGTCGATCTTGTTGATGATGAAGAATGTCGGTGAGTTGAACTCCTTGACAAGATCCCATGCCTTCTCTGTACCGACCTGGATGCCGGACGAAGCGTCGACCATGATGATCGCTGTAGCTCCTGTCGAAAGAGCAGCTCTTGCCTCTCCTGCGAAATCGAAGAATCCCGGAGTGTCGATAAAGTTGAGCTTTGTTCCCTTGTACTCTACAGGAACGAGTGTCTGGTTGATGGTGTATCCTTTTTCGATCTCCATCTTCTCATAGTCGGATACTGTGTTGCCCGACTCAACCTTTCCGAGTCTGCTGATAACCTTGGTGTTCAGCAGACCTGCTTCAAGGAAGGTGGTCTTGCCTGTGCTGCCGTGTCCGAGCAGTACGATGTTGCGGATCTTATCGCTTGAATAGCCTTTCATGTGTTCCTCCTGAAATGTTGTTTATATCTTTTCTTTTTATATCTTATTTGTTGATACAGCCGGATGCATCTGGCCGGCCGCCTGTTAACTGTTTTAGAATTCAGCGTTGCCCGGTGTACGCGGGAACATCTGAACGTCTCTGATGTTGCTCATGCCCGTGAGGTACATGAGTATGCGGTCGAAACCGAGGCCGTATCCCGAATGGAATACGCCGCCGTATCTTCTGAGATCGAGGTACCAGTCGTATGTGCTCTCATCGAGGCCGAGCTCCTTGATCCTCTTTACGAGTACATCATAGCGCTCTTCTCTCTGGCTTCCGCCGATGATCTCTCCGACTCCCGGTACGAGCATGTCCATAGCCGCTACAGTCTTGCCGTCGTCATTGAGTCTCATGTAGAAAGCCTTGCAGTCCTTAGGATAGTTGATGACGAACATAGGCTTTTTGAAGACCTCTTCTGTCAGGTAACGCTCATGCTCGGTCTGGAGCTCAAGTCCCCACTCTACCGGATATTCGAACTTCTTGCCCGACTTCTGAAGGATGTCTACCGCTTCAGTATATGTGATGCGGACGAAATCCGAGTTTACGATGTGGTCGAGTCTCTCGAGAAGGCCTTTGTCGATGAAGCTGTTGAAGAACTGCATCTCTTCAGGGCAGTGTTCCAGAACGTAACTGATGATGAACTTGATCATCTCCTCGGCCAGGTCCATGTTGCCGTTGATATCGCAGAATGCCATCTCAGGCTCCATCATCCAGAACTCTGAAGCATGTCTTGCAGTGTTGGAGTTCTCAGCGCGGAACGTTGGTCCGAACGTGTAGATGTTGCGGAATGCGAGCGCCATGATCTCTCCCTCAAGCTGACCCGATACAGTCAGGTTCGACTTCTTGCCGAAGAAGTCCTTGCTGTAGTCGATGTTGCCCTGCTCATCACGCGGAAGATTGTCGAGGTCGAGCGTTGTCACCTGGAACATCTCTCCTGCACCCTCTGCATCGCTGCATGTGATCTCAGGGGAGTGAACATAGATGAAGTTTTTCTCCTGGAAGAACTTGTGGATCGCATAAGCTGCCACACTGCGCACTCTGAACACCGCACTGAACGTGTTGCTGCGCGGTCTCAGGTGAGCGATCTCCCTGAGGAACTCCATGCTGTGACGTTTCTTCTGCAGAGGATAGTCGGAGTCGGAATCTGCCACGAGAACGATCTCGTCTGCCTTGATCTCAAACGGCTGCTTTGCCTCAGGTGTGAGCTCCAGAGTGCCCTTGACCCGAACTCCTGCGCTCAGTCTGAACTTAGCGACTTCACTGAAGTTTGCGAGCTTGTCTGCCTCGTAAACCACCTGTACCGGTGTGAAGAATGTGCCGTCATTGACCGACAGGAATCCGAACTGGTTGGAGCTTCTGTTGCCTCTGACCCAGCCGTAGACCATTACCTCTTTGCCTGCGTAAGCTTCTGTATTTCTGAATAATTCTCTTATCTCAATATCTTTCATTTTCCACTCTCTTTACGCAACTGTACGCAGCCGCGCGTTTTGCATACTAATATTGTGCCGGCGCATTGCCCCAGCCTGACGATTATATCACAGCGGTGAATGCATGTCATCAAAAAGCTTTGTTTTTTCAACCTTTTTCGAAACTCATGCTTGTGCAGATCCATGCACACTTTCTGAAAGAACAAACGATATTATGAACCGCACCGTATGCGCTCTCAGAGTGCAGCGCTTATGAGGAACAATTATGTATACTCCTACAACAGCCAGCATTCGATCATGGCATCAATCAGTTTCCCATCATAACCGCCCTTCTCATTGCTGAATGTCATGATGAAATTGTCCCATGGCTTGATTCCGTAACTGATATAATCTTTAACCTTTCCAACATTATCCAGAACATATCCATAATCAGTCACTTTCCCGAAATGCTCCCAATAAATGATTTTGCGATCACGCGGCCGCATAATGGTAAAATCCGGTGCATATTTCAGGTCAGGTATGCCCGTTTCAGCTTCATATCTATATGGTATCCCATAATGATCGAGCCTTGCAGAGATATACATCTCTCCTCCCGATCTAATATCCTCTCCATGAGCAGATACCGATTTGTAATCATCCTCATAAAACCTAGGCTGTATGTAGTCAGATTCCCATGCGTCAGAATCCTTTCCGTCAGCGTAAATCCCTGCTGCCAGCTCCGGATACTTTGCACAAAATGACCGCATCACACTCGCCTCTGTGACCGGAGTATAGTTTTCGATAACTCTGTCGAGTTCCTCCAAATCTTTCGTAATTATTGGGATCGCAGTTTCTACATATTTTTTACGAACAAGCGCCAGAACCATCTCGCTGTTTTTTGTTATGGCAACTTTGCGGGCTTTCTTCCGATTGCCCACTTTTGGAAGTCCTTGAATATAGTAATTCTTCCCGCCTTTCCGATTGACATACAGGCTTCCTTCCGGCAGAGTTTCAGTTTCTCTTTTAAGATCAGAAAGCAAATCTCGCATTGACTCCCTCAGTGCAATCAATTGTTCCTTATAATACATTCTGCGCCTCTCACTCTACATAATAACCGTTGAAAACAAGCGGCAATCCGTGATGCCGCTCCCCTTTTCACACATATTCACAAAAATGAATATTTATTCTGCAGTAATTGTCCTTTGCCAGTGTGTAAAAAGGAGTTTAAAAAAATATTCTAAAAACCAGTCTCATTTTACCACTGTATTTAGAAAAAGTTATGCATATTTACCGCTCTTGACAAAATGAGCAAGTACTTTAATCTAAAATCCTCTGTAAATCACCGATCGTTAACCCTTATGTTGCATATTGCAAATCGTTAATCAAGGTTTTTCAAAATGAATATGAATGTATAGAGAAAATCTTCGGGATTTTTCTTAAACAAGCAGCAAAATTACCACAAAATTAAGAAATTTTTGCAAAACTCCTTTTTATAGTTACCTATCCCGCAAGTATCTGTTTCCATACCTTATTTGCATCATGGGCTTGTGTCATTGGATTTCATCATGGATGATTTTTCTCGCAAAAGCGGGCTCGTGATTGCGATGGGTATTTTTATAGAAAAAACGGATCTGCCGTTAAGGTTCAGATCCGTTCATAATAATTAGATTCGGTATGCCTTATGCATCCCCGCCTTATGCATCCCCTATGAGATTTTGCGAGATCCCTGTATGGTTTTGAATGATGCCCTATGCGATTTCGAGGGCGATCTCCATCATCTTTGTGAAGGAGTTCTGGCGTTCCTCGGCCGTTGTATTCTCTTCAGGATAGTTGAAGGAGTCCGAAACCGTGCAGATGCACAGACCGTTCTTTCCGAGTCTTGCTGCGTTGCAGTAGAGTGCTGCGGATTCCATCTCGATTCCGAGAACTCCCATTTTGCACCATCTCATTGCGGAGGCTGCGTCGTCGTAGAACATATCTGACGAAAGGATGTTGCCGACCTTGAAGTTGACTCCGGCTTTTCTTGTAGCTGCAACAGCTTTTTCAAGGAGCTCAAACGAAGCAATAGGAGCGAATGTGCCAGGAAGCTCATACTGATTTGCGTAACTGCCGTTTGTGCATGCGGCCTGAGCGATGACGATGTCGCGTACGTGGAGCTCAGGGTCGATCGATCCGCAGGAGCCGATCCTGATGATGTTCTTTACATCATAGAATGCGAAGAGCTCGTACGAATAGATGCCGATCGCAGGCTGGCCCATTCCGGAAGCCATGACCGATACTCTCTTGCCCTTGTATGTACCTGTATAGCCCTGTACGCCGCGGACATTGTTCACAAGAACTGGATTCTCGAGGAATGTCTCTGCAATGAATTTGCTGCGCAGCGGATCGCCCGGCATCAGGACTGTTTCAGCGAAGTCGCCTGCCTTTGCATTTATATGAGGAGTAGGAATTGGCATAACTGATCTCCTTTCTACTGTGATTTATTATTTTACAAAGTTATATTATCACAAATGTAAACTCAGATAAATGGAATCTGATATGGGTTCCGTTTCACAGGTTCTCTTCTGAATTTAGTCTTCGAGCATGAGGCGGATGATCTCTTCATCGGTCTGCTTCATGCCGAATCTTGCCAGGCGGCCGACGGTGTCTATCGTACTCTCGACTCCGTTCTTGACGAGGCCGTCACCTCCGAAGAAAGCGTTGCCCTTATTGTACATTGACAGTCCCATGAGACCTGCTTCAACAGCCACCGAAATTTTCGCGGCACAGCTTGCCTTGGCTCCGTCACATACAATGCCGGAATTGATAGCGATCGCATTTACAACTGTATGTGCAACTGCTTCAACTCCGCCGCCCTGCATGTAAGCAATGCCTGCCCCTGCACCGCAGCCCGCGCTGACAGCTCCGCAATATGCGGAAAGTCTGCCTATGCCGGTCTTAAGATGCGTCGTGACGAGGTTGGATACACAAAGCGCGCGAAGGAGCTCTTCTTTTGACTTGTTGCGTGCTCTGGCGTAGACGATGACCGGGACGCTGGTAGTGATGCCTTGGTTGCCGCTTCCGGAATTTATGACCACCGGCAGCTCGCAGCCGTTCATACGCGCATCGCTCGCAGCTGCGGCATACGATCTCATGACGTATTTGAGATCATACTCGTGACCCAGCAGCATTGTGCTTCCTATATTGGCGCCGTAGTCGCCGGCAAGACCTTCCTCTGCAATCGCCATGTTGTAACTGATCTGTCTTTCAAGTGTCCCGCGGACCTCCTCTACATCAACGATGTCTGCGAATTCGACTATGCCCTCTATTGTGAGGCAGTTCCTGTCAGTGAGGCCGGATTCTTTTAGCTCCTCGATGTCCTTAGAAAACAGAATGTCGTCGTTGCGTTTTACCAGTACTATATTTGTGTGGTAATCCACTATGCGGACGCACGCGGAATCTTTGCCGGCGTATGCGGTCACGGCTATATCGAAGATGTGACCGTTATTGACGTGTTTTACCTCGATAGGGGCTTCCTTCAGAAATGTTCCTATCTCTTCTATCTGCTCAGGTGTAACGTTCGAGATGACCTCGAGCTCTGCGTCGGCGTCGCCTGCGGCGGCGCCGGCTGCCGCGGCTGCCGGGATTCCCCGGAGGCCGCCTGTGTGAGGCACCACGACGCTCTTAACGTTCTTAATTATGTTGCCGCTGACCTCGACCAGCAAACGCTCAGGCTTGGTGCCGAGCACTGCGGCGGCCTTGGCCGCGGCATAGGCGATGGCAATAGGTTCTGTGCAGCCCATCGCCGGCAGAAGCTCTTCCTTCAGAATCTGAATATACGCTGAATATCTGCTGTCATTTTTGTCCATAGTGCCCCCGAAGAGAATCTCTATTTTTTCTTATGTTCCTCCCGCCATTTCTTTATTGACTCATACCGCTCTTTGAAGCGCGGTTCGAAGCCCTGATTGCCCGGATGATAATACTCCCTGCCGCGAAGGTTTTCCGGCAGGCACTCCATGTCGGCTATCTTGTCTTCAGTGTCGTGCGCATAAATATATCCCTTTCCGTAGTCGAGCTCCTTCATGAGTTTTGTAGGAGCATTGCGAATATGGAGCGGAACGGGCTCGGCTATGTTCTCGTTTGCGTCGTGCGCCGCCTGCATGTATGCAACCTCCATAGCATTGGACTTAGGCGCGAGCGCGTTATAGATAACGGCCTCGGTGAGGTGCACACTGCACTCCGGCATTCCGATCAGGTGGCAGGCCTGGAATGCCGCCACCGAGAGCTCCAGAGCTCTCGGATCAGCGAGGCCGACATCCTCTGCCGCAAACCTTGTTACGCGGCGCGCAATATACATCGGATCCTCGCCCGACTCCAGCATGCGCGCCAGCCAGTAGACTGCAGCATCCGCGTCGGAGTTCCTCATCGACTTATGCAGCGCTGAGATCAGATTGTAATGCTCCTCACCCTGCTTATCGTACAGCAGAGACTTTCTTGATGTGCACTGCTCAAAATCTTCAGTCGTTACCGTGATCACCTCATGTCCATCAGACGGATCGTTCGAATGGTCGGCATTCAGCACCATCATCTCAAGCGTCGAAAGAGCCGTCCTTGCATCACCGTTTGCAAACGAAGCAAGTGCGCTTATAACATCATCGCTGATGCGCAGGTCCTGACCTCCGAAGCCGCGCGGATCCGAGATCGCATTCCTTATCAGCTGAGCTATATCCTCAGGTTCCAGCTGATGCAATACGAACACCTTGCACCGTGATAGCAAAGCGCCGTTTACCTCGAACGACGGGTTTTCTGTCGTAGCGCCTATAAGTATGATGCTGCCCTTCTCAACGAACGGCAGAAAGGCGTCCTGCTGTGCCTTGTTGAACCTGTGTATCTCATCCACAAAAACTATGGTGCGCGCTCCGATGGCGGTCATTTTGTCCGCCTGCTGCATCACCGTCTTTATGTCTTTAATGCCGCTCGTCACCGCACTGAAAGTTATGAACTGCGCATCTGTCTTGGCTGCGATTATCTGCGCCAGCGTTGTTTTGCCCACGCCCGGCGGTCCCCAGAAAATCATGGAAGAGACACTGTCGCGCTCGATCAGATTGCGCAGCACCTTGCCCTCGCTAACCAAATGCTTCTGACCGACAAACTCATCAAAGTTCCTCGGACGCATCCTCGCGGCGAGCGGCTGATTATCATTATTCGCTGTATCAAAAATACTTAACTGACCCATAATCTTTTAATTGCGTCATGAAGACGCGTCATTTCTATAATTTCTTCTCCATCAGCACCAGATCAACATCTCTGATCCCGTTGAACACGGTCGGTATGATGTCGGTCTCGACGTATCCGAGCCCGGCGTACATCTTCCGCGCCCTTTTGTTGCGGGCATTGGTGTCTATCCTGAGCACCTCGCATTCCCAGTCTTCCGCTACTTTCTCATAAAACCGCACGAAAGCCGGGCCGATTCCCATGCCTCTCGCATCCGGATCGACCGCCAGCGTATGAAGCACGCATACTTTGTCGTCAGGCGCCTTATACTCCCAGTCGCAGTCGAGGTACACATTCACCTGTGTCTTATTGATTATCCCTGTCGCGACCACTCTGCCGTCATGTTCGGCCACATACATATCGTCACGCTCAACCGACCCCTCTGCGACCTCTCTTACAGGATAGATCCCTCTTACCCATCCCGTGGTAGTCAGCCCCGCTTCTTCTGCATCATGTGTGCGTTCATATATCAGCACTATGGCATCAATATCGTCCTTGTTTGCTTTTCTGAATCTAAGTCCCGAATCCATCCTCACATCTCTCTTTTTACGAGACAGGGAAACTGTCCCCGGCCTCATCTATCCATCTATATATCCCTGGCCATTCTATACACTTCGTATCCGTCAGTGCTGACCGTTTCCTCAATCACTTTGAATCCCTGCTCTTTCCAGAAATTCAAAGCCTCTTCATTCTTCTTTATCACAGCAAGCGACATGTAGTCATAACCAGCTGCCTTCATTGCTGCACGCACATCGGCAAAAATGCCCGAGCCTATGCCTCTTCCCTGCATCTCTCCATCTACCATCAGCCATCCGATGAAAGCGTCGTCGCTCTCCGGATACCCTGTGATCAGATCCATGACCGCTATCAGAACATCATCCTCATTACAGAATCCGACAAAGTGTTTGCAGACCGGTGAAACGCCTTCAGGAACCTCCGAGATGATCTCCGTCAGGCTCTCGCGTGTAGGGATCCTTCCAAGATACCTGTAATACCTCCGGTTGGACTTAGCCAGCCTGTATACAGACGAAATGTCCGCTTCGGTAATCTTTCTGACCCTGTACTGCGTCGACAGAGTCTGTATGTCAAGGCCGTCGCTCTCTCCTGCCTCTTCCGCGCTGTTCCTCGCCGCCTCGCTGTCTATGGCCTGACGGAACTGTGTCTCGTAAAGTTCCTTGTATGTGCCGCCAAGCTTAAGGAGTTCTTCGTGTGTGCCCTGCTCGGCGATCACTCCGCCCTTTACCACGAGTATCCTGTCAGCCTTGAGTATGGTCGACAGCCTGTGAGCAATAACGATGCTTGTGCGCCCCACCATCATCTGTTCGAGCGCATCCTGTATCGAATTCTCCGATATGGAGTCAAGCGCTGAAGTCGCCTCATCGAGTATGAGGATCTTCGGATCCTTCAGTATGACTCTCGCGAGCGACAGTCTCTGCTTCTCCCCGCCTGAGAGCTTAAGTCCGCGGTTGCCGACCTGCGTCAGATAGCCGTCAGGCTGGCTGCTTATGAATTCATGAATGTTTGCGATGCGGCAGGCCTCCTCGATCTCCTCCATCGTGGCGTCGCTCTTCGCGTACCTGAGGTTTTCGAGTATGTTGCCGTTAAACAGATACGACTCCTGCGTCACCACGCCGATCTGCTCTCTAAGATATGTGAGGTCGAAGTCGCGCACATCGACGCCTGCGATTTTCACTGACCCTCCGCACACGTCGTAAAGTCTCGGTATGAGATTCACGACAGTCGATTTGCCCGAGCCCGATGGTCCTACAATGGCATACATGCTGCCGCCCGGGACCTCGAAATTCACATCCGTAAGGATAGGGTTTTCAGGATTGTAACTGAATGCCACATGATCATATGTGATCGGCTTGTTGTCGACATCAGGCTTCTTGCCGTTCTCAGGTGAAACGATCGTGTTCTCCCTGTCGAAATAATCGAAGATTCGCGTGAACAGCGCAAGTGACCGGGTGAAGTCGACTGAGATGTTCATCAGCTGCTCGATCGGTCTGTAGAGCCTGTTGATGAGAGCAACCGTAGCGGTGATGACACCGACCGTAAGCGTATTGTCTACCTGTCTTATGATGAAGTATCCGCCTGCAAAGTATATGAGAAGCGGTCCGAGCTGCGTGAACATTCCCATTACCACGCGGAATAGCTGACCCGACCTCTGCTCCTTCAGATTCAGGTCTGTGACTTCCTTGTTTACCTTTACGAAGTCGTCGTACTCCTTCTGCTCGCGCGTGAATATCTTTACGAGCATCGAACCGCTGACCGACAGCGTCTCATCGATCTTCTGGTTGAGTTCGTCACTTTTTGCCTGGCTCTGAGTCAGGTACTTCCAGCGCGTGCGGCCTGCAGTCCTGGTCGGGAGCACAAGCAGCGGGATGACCGCGATGCCCACCAGCGCGAGCGGGGCGCTCATACTGAAGAGCGCCACCAGAGTCGTAATGACAGTCGCAACATTGCTCACGATATTCGAGAGAGTGCCGCTGATGACTGAACTTACGCCGCTTATGTCAGTGTTCATACGCGTGATGATGTCGCCCTGCTTCTCCGTGGTAAAGAACGAATGCGGCATATACTGCAGATGCTTATACATCTGATTGCGCATGTCGAAAATGATTCGCTGCGAGATCCACGCATTGATGTAGTTCTCGAGCACGCCGACAAGCTGGCTCACCGTCAGCGCCGCAAATGCCATAAGCAGAAGCTGTATGAGCAGCTCCATGTTTTTGCCCACGAGCGCTTCATCAACGATGCGGCCGGTGATGATCGACGGGAACAGCCCGACAGTCGCCGACAGCAGTATCGCTATGAACACGAAAATAAACTGCAGCCAGTAAGGCTTCAGATAGCTCATTATCCTGGCAAGCAGCGCTTTCGTCACCTTAGGCATATTCTGTTTTTCTTCCTCAGTAAGGAAGTGCATCGGGCCCATCCGGCCCGGTCCCGGTCCCGCCATTTTAGTCCCTTTCTCTATTGAGGCAGATCTTTTCCACTCTGTCAGGAATTGCTGATATTATATCATTTTCAACACTTACAGAGAATGCTTCGGAGTATAGAAATAGCAACCGCGGACTGAGCATGCAGCCTGCTATACCGAACTCCTATGCGCAATCACAAGTTTGCTTGCGCACAGCATTGAGAATAATCTGTCCTTTTGCGCAATTTTGTCATCCTTATGTATCCGTTCGCATATTTCCAGCCTGATTCATGGCTTCAAATAAGCATTTTTCATACAAATACGATGGATAAAAAGCTCTCTCAAGCAGAGAATTCGAGAAAAAACTTCTCAATTAAAAAATGATTGAGCATAGACCCTTGTTTTTAAGATGGCCATGCTCAATCTTTACATTTTTATCTATTTTATTTGCTGACTTATTTGCTGAATTTTTTATTTGCCAAATTTATTGGCTGAATCAGCATATTCTTTGTTTACAAAGAATATGCTTTTTCATTGCTGCACTATTACCGGCTATGGCATCAGCACGCCGTCCGGCTTGCTTCCTTCAAACAGCAGATGGTCCGTATAAACCTCTACGAACTTGTCAGCCGGCACGCCGTAATCCTTATATGCATTCTTGTACTCTGTCTTACGCGTTCCGTCAGCTCCGATAGTGATGATCGTTGCTCCCCTCTGCGCACCGGAGTAATTTATGTCTGTGTATGCCAGATTGTCGATCGAGTATCCGTAACACAGATCGACGCCCTTGTAATTGACCATGGCGTTGTTCACATGGTCGTGACCGCAGTAGCAGGCCTCGAGCACATTCAGGGTATCCGGTCCCATGACCTCGAAGAATTTGTCAATGTCTGCGAGAGGCCCCTCGCGGGTGATGCCTCCGTGCCAGATACGGCTATGGGTCGAATCGTCAACCAACTCATCCCAAACTCCCGAGATATACTTCGTATTCTCGGTATCCTTCCATCCGTTCGCCTCGAGTTCCTCATACGCAATCCTGAACTCGCTCGTCGGGATATGGAAGAAAGCGACCGTCTTCGGACAGCCCAGATCCTCCAGTGCTTCAGACGCCCAGTTGACAGTTGAATCCCTTATTATGTCGTAATTCCAGTCGAGCACAGCTTTGATCGAGTTATCCACATATGCATTGCTGTCGATCAGCAGGAGAGCCTTCCTTATCGTCCCATCCGTGCCCTTCACAAGCATGATCTGGTTGGTTACAGTAGGCAGCCCTGCGCCATCAGTATAGTTCTGATCAAAAATGCAGTACTCAAACTTATCCTTCATATAAAGCTCGCCCAGTTCCTGCCTGCCTGTATAATCGAACACCTCAGTGTCGTGGTTGCCGAATACAGTTGAGAAATACACTCCTTCATGGTTGAAGATCTGTATGACATCACGGGCAGCCATGTAGTTGTTGAGTGTTCCGCCGCCGTTGTAAACAGGCCCCGGCACCGCAAAAGTATTGTCACCATCAAGAATGACGAGGTCAGGCTTCTCCTTCTGCAGCATGGTGATTATCTCATATACGGTCTTGCGGTCTTTTTCGCGGCTCCAGAAACCACCGCCCAGATGGATATCTGTGAGCATCATTATCTTAAGATCTCTGTCCGTTGTGAATGTGTAGTAGCCTGTTTCCGGATCCAGCTCAGGAACTACTCTGTCCACGCCGCTGTAATCAACAGGTTCGAAGCTGTTGATATAGTGTCTCAGATGGAGCGACACGCCGTAGTTCACCGCCATTGCAGACCCTGCAAGAACCACAGCGACGATCACGATCCACAGAGGGATCTTCCACCAGAGACCACGCTTTTTCTTTTTTTTAGGTTCAGGAGCCATGTGTTTTTCGGATCTTTTCTCTCTGCTCATTTTTCTTACCTTTCGCTGATACCGTTGATCATCTGTCCTTTTGAAAACTCCTGTTTTACAGCTCTACCGGCACCGGCTTGCTGATCGGCTCGTTCATGACCTCAGGATGCTCGAGCATGTACTTGGCAATGCGGAGCGATTTCGCATAATAGAATCCATCTGCGAGTCTTTCATCAATCGTGAATGTGCAGTTGATAACATCTCTTTCCTGCCATGTGCCGTCGTCCATAAGCTTCTGCTCTTTGTGAAGCACGCCTATGGTGATCATCACGGAGCATGTTCCGTAATTGCTCAGATGGTGATAGCAGGAGTCTGACCTGATCGATCCGAGGTTAGAGAGGAGAACTGATGAGTAATTAGGGTCGCCTGCGGTGAGCGCTTTAGGCATGATCCCATGGTATTCAAGTCTCCTGAGTGTTCCGAAGAATGCTTCGAGGAAAGGTCTCGGAAGGCTTCCGAAGAAATCCATGAGCTTGTCCAGATCATTTGTCTTTTCCTTGCGCACCTTTTTGACATCGCCGATTATGAGTTTCGAGATGGAATCGAAGTTCATGTCAGGCTCGACCTTGAGGAACATCAGGGTCTCTTCAGCCTCGTCTTCAAATTTCTGTTTTACGACGAAAGACAACGTGATGTCAGGTCTCTCATAATATGTCCTGCCCGAGATGAAGTAGTTCAGCTTAGGCCTGTGGTAAATGGTCCTTGCCACTGCAGTGCATATAGCGTGGAAGATCTTGAGGTTTGTGCCTTCCTTCTCGTTGCGCTCAGCCATGTACTTTACCAGGTCAGTCACATCGAACTGCTCGGTCATGGATACTTCCGCCTCAGTCCTCTTAGGCATGATGTACGGCAGTATATTATGATATCCGTCCGGCCATCTTACTCTCTTTCCGTCTCTTCTCTTATTCCTCATATTATTTCCTTTCCCGTTTATATTTGCACCCGACCGCTGACCTGCGGCCGGCTCATTATTGACATTATTTGAGCTCCAGCTTCTTCAGTTTCTTCTCGCTGTATTCTTCTATCTGTTTCCAGAGTTTATGCAGCTGCTTTTTGTGCACGCAGAGCTTTTCAGTGCAGTTGCTGCACTTGAGATATGCATTGGTGTGTTCGGAGAATCTCTCCGGATGCAGGTAGAAGGTGACCTCCCACCTGATCAGCAGGGCTATCGACAGCACCAGAAGGCTCCATGTGTATGTCTTGCTGACGAAGAACAACGGCGTGAACATCATAGCGAAGTCCCAGTTATAAATACGGCACGCGCTGCAGCATTTATTTTTGAGGAACCACGACTGGAACGGGCAGAAGAACATGATGCAGATCATGTCACATACCGAATACGCTCCGCAGAGAAGTATCATGATGCCGTCATCAAGTATGCCCATCATGTGCAGCATCCCGAATATGCCGTTGAACACGATCCAGATAAGCGCCACAAGCATCGTAGCGTTGTTGTCGTGCACAATCACGTCCGTTTCGCCTGTCTTAATGTAGTTTCGCGCAAACTGTTTCTGGCACCCCGGGCTTTCGATCTTGGCCGGGAAGAAACGGAATATCATCTCGATGACGTAGACCGTCCAGACAAAGATAATGATGCCAGGCATCTTTTCGAGGCCGATCACGAACGGCTGATGATAAATAAACCTGTATCTGATATATGAATAAATCAGGAGCAGGAACAGAATTGACCTGTAAATCAGCCTGGTCCAGTGCCAGACACCTACAGGCGTAAGTTTATTCTTCTTATTAGTCCCCATCTGTGCATCCTTCCTTTTCAAAAAAGCTGAACTCTGTCCGATCATTCACAGGATCCGCCAGCTTATTTCTCACTTTCCGGAATGTCCTCAAATTTCGTTTTGTATTCTTCGAGTTTTTTCTCACCTGTGATGACAGCACCTATCATGAGCGCCCATGCGGCAACACCGGCTGCAGCACCGATACCCTGCGCTACTCTGCGGCGTCTGTTTCTTTTCATGATCTTTTTCATTTTCTTCTCAGTCATATCAGTCCTCCTTGCCTTTTTCGCCGAGAAGCTTCTTCAGCTCTCCGGGAGATATCTGTTCAAATACCGGGACGCTGCCGTCCCTGATCGCAGTCCTGTACTCATCAGCCGACTTTATGGTCCATGACACTTCGTCATAGCTTTTCTTGCTGATGAGCGACCTCAGTACCGGGTTTTTTCTGTCTGCGAATTTATATGCAATGAAATCCGGCTTCGTGAGCATGTTAAGCATCAGGTTTGTCAGCAATATCACCTGATAAAAAGGCAGTCCTTCGCTGTTTTTGAAGAAATTCTGTGAGAGCTGCCCTCTGATGACATCCGGTCTCAGCTTTCGATACTCAATAAGTGCGCGCGGATCGAAGCTCTCGATCACGTATTCCCCTTTGTAACGATCGAGTCTCTCAGCTACCGCTTTCGCGAGCGTCTTGTGATTGCCCTTCACACACTTCAGCTCTATAAGCAGCGGCAGTCCCGTGTCCTCGTAAAGTTCGAGCACCTCATCGAATGTAGGGATCACCTCATCTGTGCCCTCGAGTCTGAGCTTTCTGAGGTTGGTGATGTCATAAGCCTCGATGCTGCCTTTGACACCTGTCTGTCGTTCAAGATCGTCATCGTGGAAGATCACCAGTGATCCGTCTGCTATAAGGTGTACGTCGAACTCCGACGGCAACCCGTATTCCACCGCCCGGCGGAATGATGCCATCGAGTTCTCAGGGATGGCCGGTTTATCATGGTAACCGCGATGCGCATAGTGCGCTGCGAGCTTAAAAGGTCGTTTTGAGTGTTTCATCTTTTTCAAAGCTTCTCACACTACTCATTCAGATCTTCCATGTCCTCGTATGCCTCAAGGCCGTGTTTCACTTCCGGAGCAGCATCACCGTGCTTAACCTGTGTCATGGTCATGAAGCTTAAGAGTACAAAGAGTGCCGCGTACGGGAACAGAACTTTGTAGCTTATGTTTCTCATCAGGAATCCCGCGAGTATAGGTGTGATCACCTGCGCTGCCATGGATGCAGTATAGTAGTATCCTGTGAATTTACCGATGTCAGAGCCTCTGCACATCTCAACTACCATAGGCAGAGAGTTGACGTTGATGGCCGCCCAGGCAAATCCCACAAGCGCGAATACGACAAACATAATTGCGTTGATGCTCTGGAATGCTGTTGTCAGGAAGTACCCTGCTGCGAAACATGAAGCCAGCATAACGATACCAATCATGATAGTTTTTTTACGGCCTACCTTATGAGCCAGACTTCCAATCGGGATGTACGAGATGATGGCTCCTCCTGTCGCAATGAGAAGACATGTGGACGCTCCGCCGAGTCCCTGCCCCATTACTTTATCGACATATGTGGTGAACCACGTGGTTATGCCGTTGTAGCCGATGAACCAGAGTGCTATAGACGCCAGCAGGAAGCCAAGGCTCCTCTTGACATTTGCCGGGAGCACCTCGTTGCCGCTTCCGTCGTCTTCAGCGAGGTTCCACTCAGGATGCTCTGCCTCGAGAGCCTGGTTCTCAGCGACCAGCTTCGGCTCGTTTATAGTGAGCTTCATCACGATGATGGAGACCGCCATAATGAGCGCCACCACGATGAAGAGTGGCTGGTAGTTGACGTGATCGAGCCCCAGAACTTTCGAGTTTGGATACATAACAGCCGCGATCGCCAGATAAATGATGCCGCCGACAGCTCCCATCAGATTGATGATAGCGTTGGCGCGCGAACGAAGCGGCTTTGGTGTAACGTCAGGCATCAGCGCTACTGCAGGAGATCTGTACGTGCCCATCGAGATGAGCAGCAACCCCAGCACCACTATGAAGGCAATCATTTTGCCTGCGCTCGCCGCTGCATAGTAAGAATTATCGATCAGCGGCAGGAGATTGAGCAGGATCACCGCGGCGAGCGTTCCTCCGAGTATGTACGGAGTCCTCTTGCCCAGCTTCGTATTCGTCCTGTCCGAAAGTGTTCCGAAAAACGGCAGCAGGAACAGCGCCAGTATGTTATCAGCCGCCATTATGGCACCTGAGAAAGTCTCGTTCAGGTGGAACGTCTTAGTAAGTATCAGCGGAACTACATTGTCGTACATCTGCCAGAATGCGCAGATGGACAGGAACGCGAGTCCCACAAGCACAGTCCGCTTATTGTTGAGTTTCATATAAAACTTCCTGTATTTCTATCTAGTTATAATTAATTATTCAAGAAACCCCAGCTCTTCCAGCACTGCCGGCAGCTCGTCAAAGCTCTTGAGTGTAGCTATGGCATCATTGATCTCACCAAAGCCGTAGGAGGCGTATATACAGTCTATGCCGGCCTTATGAGCCGCATCCGAGTCTTTCTGTATATCACCCACATAAATGCCCTTAGAAGCGCCATTACGCTCCATAACGAGCTTTATATTGTCAGCCTTAGACAGGAATGTGCGTCCCCACTCCTCATAATCCATGAAGTATTTCCACATGTCCATTGAATCAAGGAATGCTTTAATGTAGCCCTCCTGGCAGTTACTTACGACCGCCATCTGAACGCCCATATCTTTCAGTTTCGCAAGAGTTTCCTCTACGCCTTCGAACAGCACTCCTCCATGCTCAGTTATATATCCGTTTTCGAATTCTTCGCATTTATGACAAAGTTCATAGCGCTCTTTTTCAGGCAGGTATGCGAAATGCCTGTCCGCGATCTCAGTCATCGTCAGACCCATACAGCTCATGATATCATCAGCTGAAAGCGTATGCTCTTTTCCCACTTCCCGCTCTATAACAACGTTCCACGAATCAGCTACCTGAACCGACGAATTCCACAGCGTACCATCCAAATCAAATATAACCATTCAAAATCCTCCGACTTTTAGTAATCTGTGTTTTCACAGCTGCCGCCCTATTCTCTTTCAACTACCGCCATGCAGTTTTCCGGTTTTCCATACGGTCTTGCATATTGAAACCATCTGTTTCTTTTTATTTAAGCCACCCGGTTTCGCGTATAAAACCCTACTGTTTTTTATTTAAACCACCTGGTTTCACATATTAAACCCTACTGTTTTTATAAGCCGCCTGGTTTCACATATTAAACCCTACTGTTTTTATAAGCCGCTTGGTTCTTCCAGTAACAGCAACGCGGTTCTTTCAGCAAATCCTATAGTTCGCCTAATTATAATTAGTATACCATATCGGTATACCGCTACGCGCGTCTTATTGTCTTTTAGAATCAGTTCTCTTCGATCATTTTCCCAATGATAAATTATCACATCGGCAGCAACTTCCTTCGCCGTTTTTCTTATATAAAAAAGTGCTTATCGGAAAAACGTCTTAAGCCCTTTAAGCAGGTGAAAACCGACTATAGCGACTATTGTTATCCTATAGTTCTGAAAAATGCTTTTTTATAGCTTGAAATGGGTCGGACAGATAGCAGCAGTAAATAAAGCGGCGGTGGATAACCGATCTGTAAACCTTATATCACAAGCACTGCGTAAAGAAAGCGTTGTGCATAAGTCTGTGGGCAGGATGTTGGCAGAGTGTAGACAGCATGCTGTCAATGAGCTGTCCATGGACTTATGCATGACGCTGTAAAAGTGATCGGTTATCCATGGCCACTCGTCTCTCCTGCTCGCTGGACCTACCCCCCATCATCTCACAGCCGTCCTCGTGGTTTAGAGTTTTCCATTGCCAGCGTGCAGTTTGTGAAGCAGACCAGTCTCTGTATATTATTCACAGCTACAGTTAATCCCTAATAATAATATTTAGCGCAAAAGGATTAAAATATTCATCCCTCACTTTTAAAAATCCAAGGTTAATGATTAAGTCAACTATTCTACATTCGCTCTATAGACACTGAATTACATCTATCTCAATCATTTATGTAAGCGAACACACTTATTTGTGATCCGTTTCTTTTGAAAATACTCATAATCAAGAATAATCATACAGAAACCACACATTTGAGCCATTTACCCTATACTTGAAAGCGAGATGATTAATCACTTATCAAACATAATTATGCATTAAGGATTATTTTTTTAACTCTTAATCTGAGGTTTTGGTAATTCGTGATTAACGCTTTTATCTGGTACTTATATTTCGGCTCAGTTTTAACAAATAGTGCTTTTTATGCAGAAACAGGTGCTTTTCTCGTTTGCCGTTTTTGGGGTTTGAGAGTAGAATCATTTCCCACGGAAATTGCAACAGATAGGATGGCAAAATGTTTATGAATGCAGAGCTGAACCATAGAATAAATTACGAGATTAAAATGCTGGAGCAGGAAAGAGCAGCGTATGTTTCACGTCTGGAGCTCCTGAAAGATTGCAGAGGGGTTCTTCTTCGACGGGCTAAGCCAAATAGATGTAAATATTACTATTATATTAAGCGGCCAGGCTCTAAAACATACAGTTATCTTAAGGAATCTGACAGTATACTGGTTGAACGTATTCGTGAGGCACGTTTTCTTGAGGAAGCAATCAGGCGGATCGATCGTGATATTGCTCTTATGAAAGATCTTACCGAATGCTATCTTCCATTTGACCCCAGTTCAATCAGCGAAAGCCTTCCCGGGATATATCGGTGCGAAGTGCCTCCAGCAACGAAGATGTATGAGCAGGAGGGAAAGAAATGGTTGGCCAACCGATTAGAATTTCAGAAACGGTTTCCGGAGAACTATCCTGAACGCAAGAAGCACACAACATCTGACGGAATTATGGTCAAGACAGTCAGTGAAGCTCTTTTGTATGAGAGACTTAAAGACGCCGGCTTATTTATTATATATGAGTTGCCGTTTGTGCCACGCGATTACGGACCTGCATTATATCCTGATGTCACTGTTCTGTCACCCATAGATATGAAAAGCGAAATCATCATCGAATATGTAGGGCGTATGGACCTTCTTGATTACCGAGGAAACTTTGCAAAAAAAGTAGGCAGATATATAGATAGCGGCTATACCCCGGGTGTCAATCTCTTCTTTGTTTTCAGCAAAAATGACGGATACGTTGATTCTACGCAGATAACAAAGGTAATTGCTGATATTTTCGGCGCCAATGCTTTACCGGCATAATAGAATTGGACGCCGACAACCCCCCGCAAGTAAAAGCGGTCCTTTGCAGGACCGCTTTGTTTGTTTTTGATTGATATAACAAGGTCTTATGTGAGCCGCGAACGTTTGACCGCATCAAACCCGTCAGGGGTATGGCTATTTGATAGGCTCGAGCCTGTCACAGGCCGGCTCGCTGCCTGCGCCGCCGCGGACTATGTGATAATACGCGTAGTCCCCAGGCTTGAGGTTACTGTTTTCGCGGAATATATCTTCTGCATGCTCTTTCTTGTCCGGGCGGATGCGCACCGAAATACCGCAGCTCGCCGAGATGAATCTCGGAACAGGCATTATAGTGACTTCAGCCGGCTTCAGCATTTTCTCTGTTGAAATTGCCGCATGTGTGGATTCAAAAGTGAGAAGATAATATTCGTCCATAAGACCCTTTCGCATGAGTGCAGCTCCGGCTCATATGCTTCTTTGTTGCCGCATGTGTGCCAGTGCCGTGCACCTTTCCTTCATTAAATTACAGCTTGATGACCTTGCTTACTTCCTGCATCGCGCCAAGTATATCATACATGTTGCTTACTGTGCCAACTTTAAGATCATCTTTTATGCCGTAGAAGTTGAGACATGTTCCGCATACGAGGACCTTTGTACCCTTATCGATGAGGGTGTTGAGGTTCTCTATGATCTGTGGCTCGTCACCGGCCGGCAGCTTGACGCCTTCATTCATGAAGAGCACGTATGAAGGGACTCTTTCAGACTCGCTGAGTGTGAAGATAGCCATCTTAGCGAGATTTCCGCCGAGCTCGCTGTTGTTTGTTCCGATAGCGTTTGTGTTGAAGAATACTGCGTATGTGTCAGCTTCTGCGACCTGTGCGCCTTTGATAGTCTCGCCGTTCGCAAACTTGACGAGGAACTTGTCACCAAATGGCTCGCTTGTAGCAGGTCTGCCGAGGGCGTCACCGAGTCTCTCAAGGTTACCTACCTGAGTAGGGCCGTCAACGATGATTTCAACATCCTGAGCGTCTGCTTCGAGCTCTTTCTTTGCCATGATTACTGGGATAGGGCACTGCTTGCCGCCTGCATCGATTCTCATTTCATTACCTCCGATAAATGTCAGAATTGTCCGATTTTTGTGTCTGTCACCGTCTTATCCGATGACCATACATAGTAAATATACTCCCTTTTACGGGAGTATATTATTGATAATAACTATATTACTGTATCGAAACTGCACCTTCATCGAATAGCAAATATGATGTTCATCGGGTCGAAACAGCCCCTTCCCCCGAACAGCAACTATGCTTTTCGCCGACCCGGAAAGCCGCTTTCTCAATAACCATGGATATCAGACAATAAAAACGGTTCTCACCGAGAACCGCATGTTTTGGCACTTTTTGGTATTTTGATTGTTACTTTAGTTACGCCATCGCTTGTCTGCATGTTCAGCGTGCCCCTGCAATAGCTTGCCAGGCGGGAACTCACATTCTCAAGCCCGACGCTTCTTCTGTTTTCTTTTTTCCCATAAACGACCGGATCTGCGGGAACTGTGTTGGTCACTTTGATGATTATCCCCCGGTTCGTTTCGATAGTCGTTACAACGATCTCTGTTTTCCCTCCATTCCTGTCAGCACCATGCCTTACAGCATTCTCGACGACCGGCTGAAGAGTAAGAGGAGGAAGCATAAAATCTTTTATATTCAGTCTGTATTCTACATCAAAATTCCGGTCACCGGCCAGCCTTTCAAGTTCAAGATATACCCGTGTATACTCAAGCTCCCGGCTGAATGGGATAAGTTTTTCCGCCATCACGTTGTCCAGATTGAACCTCAGATAATCTGCAAAGGCGATGATAGCCGCTTTTGCTTTCACCGGATCAGTATCGCACATCCCCGCAATGACCTGAAGAGAATTGTATATGTAGTGCTGTGTGATCTGTTCGTTACGTTTATCATCAACGCCAAGTTTTCTCGCTTTTTTTGACAGAGCGTTTCTGATAACGTAAAGGCAGTCCCCATTCCTCTTTTTATATTTCATAGCCAGTCCCTTTTTATTCGACAGCGACCTCCTCAGTAATATCGAAGAGTCTTCCGACTGTCATCTCTGCCCACGAGTACTGGGACATATACTCACCGCGGAACGAATTTACCGCCCCGCTGTCCCCTTTTAAGAAGCAGTAGTAGTCACAATCCACCTTATTTGTATCGATTCCCCAGGTATTCCAGTTCTTCACGATAACATTGCCCGCACCGACCTGCTCGAGATCTTTTTTCAGAGCCCCCATAACGACTCTGCATTGCGATTTAAGGCCCTTATCTGCTGTGCGGTCCTCCCAAAGGATCGAGCAGATCTCTGCTACCGTGCAGCCCGCCCCTCTGCGGTCTATAAGATAGGCAAATGCTTCCTTGCTGAGTGACCGTCCGAATTTGACTATCCCATCGCGCCTGAACACCTCAAAATTGCCGAAGCATTGTACTCTAAGCCGGTTTTTATCATCAGACTCATCTTTCGGCGGGATCCTCAGATTAGCTATCTCGTCCAGAAGTCTTTCTTTTGTTACAGGCTTCAGCACATATCCGCTGACATGCATGCCGAAAGCATCAACAGCATAATCTGAATAACCGGTCACAAAGACAATGTTAGTGTCAGGAAGCGCTGTTTTTATTTCCGCTGCGAGCTCTAATCCGTTCAGGCCGGGCATCTCTATATCGAGCCAGATCAAATCAGGCCTTTTCTCTATCGCCAGCCTCTGGATCTCGGCCGGATCACTTTCTGCGTAATGGCTTCCTTCAGGATCGATTTCTATCATCAGATCTCTGATCTGCTGCGCAATAGACAGAATATCATCAACAGCTAAAGTGATCATATGTCCCCCTCTGGCGATAACGCCCTTGTCCCTTTTTGTCAATGATAACGATTTTGATAGGTAAATCAATCAAAATAATTGATGTTTGATTATGAAACTATTTACGCAACAAATGCGCAACAAATACACTCCGGACAGCCTGCTCCTTTTGGTCATAAACAAACGAGAGACAGCCTGAAAGCTGTCTCTCGTATTGTTTTGTCTGGATAACGGTTCACCGATCAAGTGCGTCAGTGAAATCTGTACCCGGTGTCATCCTCTCTCGCCTAGTTGGCAGCTGCTTCAGCATCTTCGTCATCTTCGTCATCGAGTTCCGATGCCTTCTTGTTCAGAATAGCTGTTACAACCTGTGCTGCCAGCATGACCAGCATGAGGAGTGTCCACTTGTCGATCATAGCCATTGGCAGGCTCATGTCCTCAGTAAGGATGAATGTGATCGGTGCAGCAACTCCGGCAACAGCTCCTGCGATCTTAGCCGCAAGCATCTTCTTGCCCCTGTTGTCGTCCTCTTCATCCTTTTCGCCGTCCTTAGCTGCCTTTGCGTTGTCCTGATCCTCTTCCTCTTCGTCCTCGTCGTCTTCCTCTTTCTTGCGGAAGAGTGCAACGGCTGCTCCGAGTGCTGTCACGATCGCACTGATCAGGTTGATCAGAGCCCATGTTCCGGCTGCAAGCGGAGTTGCAGGCTCAGGGATCTCAACTTCTGGCTCAGCTTCCGGTACCGGTGCATCCGGTACGACTGCGCCGTCAGCTGCAGGTGCAGCTGGTGCTGCGGCAGCGGCTGCTGCTGCAGGTGCTCCACCGCCACCACCAGGAGCTGCAGGTGTTGCAGGTGTAGGTGTCGGCGTAGGTGTCGGCGTAGGTGTAGGTGTTGGTACAGGAGGTGTGATAGCACTTATTACCGTCAGAGTACCAAGGCTGGCATTAATATCGTAGTTGCTTGCCTTAGCTGTTCCCCAAGTGATGTTGTAAGTATTTCTGCTGGTACCAACTTCTGTCTGCGAACCGGTTGTTACTACTGTAGCAGTCTCATTGTTCACAAGGCCATTGATAGTTGCCTGTGGATTTGTGAGAGCTGTTCCGTCATAAGTCTTGCTTCCCGATCCTGTTATGATCGAAAGCGGAGCCTTGTTGATCGTCAGATTGAGCGCAGCAGATGCTTCTGCTTTACTCAGATCATATGCAGCTGCCCTGTTGGCAGGAACTACCTTTACAGTCACAGAACCTGTGTAGTTGCCGGCGTCAGTTCCTGTTGCAGCTTTAAGCGTGATCTCAGCCTTGAGGTCTGAAGGCAGTTTGCTTACAGTCTCGCCATTGATCTTGTAAGAAACTATGTAGTCCTCGTTCTTCTGCTCCTTACCATTGTAGGTTACAGTCTTTGGAGTCGTGCTGAGAATTACTTCTACTGTTTTCTTGCTTTCCTTGAAGTTGGCCGTGTATGTCGCCGCTACCTTCTCGGTCGGAACGTATTTCGCATCTGTGCTGACTTCCTGGCCGTCCTTGTCCGTCCAGTTCACGAACTCATAGCCTTCGTTTGCTGTTGCTGTCGAGCCCTTGATCTCTCCGGTCACTACTTTGACCTTCTCGCTTGCAGGGTCTACAGTTCCCATGGTCGCGTTAGCGGACACATACTTGATCTCTACTTCCTTCTCCTTGAAGTTTGCCGTATATGTTGCAGCTTTCTTCTCTGTCGGAACGTATTTCGCGTCTGTGCCGACTTCCTGACCGTCCTCGTCTGTCCAGTTTACGAACTCATAGCCTTCTGCAGCTGTCGCTGTCGATCCCTTGATCTCTCCAGTCGCGACTTTGACTGTCTCGCTGGTCGGATCGACGCTTCCGCCTGTCGTGGCTTTGTATGTGATCGTGAACTCTTTCTCTTTGAAGTTTGCCGTATATGTTGCAGCTTCCTTCTTGGTCGGAACGTATTTCGCATCTGTGCCGACTTCTTTACCGTCCTCGTCTGTCCAGTTTACGAACTCATAGCCTTCTGCAGCTGTCGCTGTCGATCCCTTGATCTCTCCGGTCACGACTTTGACCGTCTCGCCGGTCGGATCGACGCTTCCGCCTGTTGCAGCTTTGTATGTGATCGTGATCTCCTTCTCCTTATACGTATAAGTAAATTCAGTATTTCCGGTAATATCTATTCTTGTCGTTGGTGTCGTATCCCAGCTGCCCGCTTCAAAGCCTTCTGCAGGATTGTCGCCTACTCCTGGGATCTGATTAGCCTTGAGGTGCAGCGGTTTTTTGTATCCTTTGAGCTTGACTGTCTTGTCAGTCGATCCGCCCTCGTTCCACTCACCGTTGACCACCTTGAATGTTACTTCATATTCGTAGCACCATACGGCGAACATTGCCTGATATACTCTGTCCTCGTCGCCGGCAACCTGCTCTGCAACTGGCTCAGTAAATTCTTTGTCAGCGTAATACTTGCCGTCTTCCTCGTTGTAGTAGATGAACAGATCTTCATCCGTAAGATCCTGTGTATATTCAGGTTCTATAGGATTTCCCTCGTCATCTTTCTCTTCAGTGACTCTTGCCCAACCGAGGAATTTCGCGCCGTTTTCTATTGGATCAGGTGCGCCCGGGATTTCTACCGGCTCATTTACACGAAGATCGCCGTTTTCTCCGTCTTTTCTGAAGGCTTCATTTCCATCGTTGTAATACCAGTTGATATGTGTCTTTTCGAATGTGCCTGTGCCATTCTTGTTGTAGACAGCCGTAACTGTGATCTTACCTGTCTTTGTAGCCTCATCATAGTCTTCGATGAGATCTTCTACTATATCAAATGTATTATTGACATAATATGTTCTGTTGCCGACCTTCCAGCCAACAAATGTGTATCCATCCTCTACGCCTGTAGGAGGCGCTCCGAGAACTACCGATGAGTCGGTTGCATACTTATAGCTGTCGGTAGGTACGCTGCTGGCATGACCGCCTGCGTCATAGACAATGCTGACCTGTCCCGGCATACGCCATTTCGCGATCAGACTGACGTCTTCTTCGATCTTGCCGTAGTCATATACCATGCCGGCCTTTGATCCTGCCCTATAGAACCAGCCTACCAGCTCATGCTTGCTGTCATAGCTAACGTTCCGGAACAGGGAATCTTTGCTGAGAACTGTATCCAGAGGAACGTTGAACTCTGCATCCTGTGTGCCGCTGAGCGTACCACCGTTTGGATCAAGGCTGACGTGGTACTGCTTCGGTTCCCACTTAGCGTAGACGACCTTATTGGCAGCCGGCATTGTTGAATTCCAGTTGAACGGAGCATTGCCGTCAGGATCCTCGCACCATCCCTTAAAGTCATAATGTGTCTTTTTAGGATCAGCGATCTTGTAATTAGACATGACATCTTCATACGGGATGTCAGTCTTTGTGCCAAGAGTCGACCCATCTGTAGGATCCACGAAAGTCAGTGTATACTTCTGCCTTTCGAATCTGATCCTAAGATTTGTTGAGCTGGCGGTCTGTCCTGCTCCTGCAGCAGACCAGTTTATCCCGTTGTCGCTTATTGAAACAGCCTTAAAGCCCTCATACTTCTCAGTGATCGTGAATGTTCCGCCTGAGGCAGAAGTTACAGTATTTGTAGGAGTTGTTGGCCAGCTTCCATCGATGTTCTGCTTATAGAATCTAATCAGATTGCTGCCTGTATTATTAGCACCATACTGTGTAAGAGTTACTCCATCAGCGGATACTCCACTCAGTCCCTCGAACTTGAACGCGTCAAGGAAAGTAAGTCTTGTACCGCCTCCGTTCGGGTTCTGATACCAGGCTCTGTCATCCGGCCAATCGTATCCGTTGGATAAAAGAGTCGATCCATACAGACCTTTGTATGTATACTTAGGATCCTGTACATTCCGAAGCTCGTATCTTGTGCCGTTGTACCTCTCATCACTTGTATATACCCAGCCATCGTCGTTATGACTGATACCTACAACTTCTCCGTTTACAATACCGTATCCGGTATTGCCCTGTGCACCTTCAAAGTAGCGTGTGCCATAATACCTGCTGTTGCCGGCGTACCAATTGCCATTTCTGCGTGTCAGCTGGACCATCTGTCCGTTAACAAAACCATACTGCGTACCAGTATTTCCGGAAGCCTGTCTGTAGGTAGTTCCGGAGTATGCGTGCGGAGCCTGATAAGTCCAATAAGTCGAAGCTCCATATCCGTGTCTTGTCAGAGCAATATACTCATCACCGATTTTTCCGAACTGGGTGCCGTTATTGGATGTTGTCTCTACATATTCCTGATGGGTTTGGCCGCCGTCATAAAACAGGATCGTCATGACGTTTCTGTCATAATAAACATTTACAACAGTAGTACCATCCGCTCTGACAGTTGCCGGTTTGATTTCGGTTCTTCCATAATGGAAGCCGGTGTAGCTGTATCCGGTATATGACGCGAAGTCGCTTTCATTAAGCGTTTCTCCGGTCGTTCCGGTCTTGCTGTCACTGGTCTCATAATCATAAGTCTTTGCACTGTCAGCTGCGTCGACTGCATCACTTACCTTCTGCTTCCAGATGACGACAGTGTAATTAGCCTGGCCAGGATTCCACTTGGCATACAGTGTGATATCTTCGCTAAGACCAGGTGTTTGGTTATCCCAGTTAAACGCATTTGTGCAAGCCGGTTCTTCATACCAGCCACCGAATGTGTATCCTGGTCTGGTAGGATCAGCAGGCTTCTTTGGGCCAACAAGCTCTGTGTTCTTTACGAATACAGGACCTGTATATGTAGCATCACTGTCAGAGGTAGACCAGTCAATGTTTTCATCGAAATGGATCCAATGAGCATCGACTATTACAGCATACAGATTACTACTGTCAGTTACCGTGAGTGTGCTGCCCGAGAGAGCTTCTCCGCCATCTGTTTCGGACCAGCCCTCGAAAGCACTGGTATCGCTCTTAGGGGTGACACTTAAGTCTGAAAAGTCCACGGTGCCAGGTGTACCTGACGTGCCTTCAACTGTTACAGACTTGACCGCAACGATGCCGCGATTGCCATCAGTGCCCTTCTCTCCCCAGAACGTGATGTAGTAAGTAGTCTCGATCTTTGCATCGACATAAATGGTTTCAGTTCTTGGGACATTTTCCTTTACCCCGAAAGTCAGTTTCTCGCCGCCGACATACCACCCTTTAAAGATCGTGTTTGCTCCGTCAACACCGATTGGTGTTCCCGGATCCTGAAGTGTGTCACCGCTTTTGATGCTCTGAGTGTACGCGTCAACCGCAGTACCATTGACACGGAACACATAAGTTGCTACCGCATTGACATCTGCATCCGGGACTTCCTCTTCAACAACGATGTAGACCGAGAAGTCTGCCGAATTGAATGTCGCAGATCCGCCGTTAACGTTTTCCGTAACTACGGATGCAGCACCGTTATCTGCGATGTGGACGATGCTCTGATTTGCCTCGTTAGCCATGCCGCTAGCGCTCATGTGAACAGAAACGGCTTTCTTAGGCTCGATCTCCTTGCCGTCCTTACTGAATGTGATATCGACTGCCTTGACAGTCTTTACCTCGCCGCCGACTGCAGATTCGACCGCACCCATGACCGCACCCGCACTTACATAAGTAACGGACATCTTGGTTCCCTCAGGGAGCGCGCCTTCCGGTGCGTTTACGGATACCGAAACATCACCGGCGCTGCCAGAAAAGCTCTGAGCAGGATACTTGATCTCTTCTTCAGTCTCCTCTTCGAGGATTTCTTCCGGCACTTCGTCCACTGCAGGCTCTTCAGTTACCGCTTCCGACTCTTCGTCCGAAACAGTATCCTCAACAGCCTCTTCCGACTTTTCGTCTGGAGCAGGATCATCTGCTGGTGCTTCTGTGACCTGATCAGCGTTAGTGCTCAGGTCCTTTTCATCTGAAGCAGGTGGGTCTGTGCCCGACGCCTCACGAGGCGGTTCTTCATCTCTTTGTTTCTCTGTAACAACCTCTACCTTCTCCTCTTTAGGTTCGGGAGAAGGAGCAGGAGCAGCTTTTTCCTGAACAGCTGGAGCGGGTTCCGATTTTTCAGGTTCGGGATTGGCCGGTTCACTGTTCGCGGAATCAGCAGCGCCAGCAGCTAATTCAGGCGCATCTGCACTTTCGTCAGCGAGGGTGAGCGCTGGCGTAGGCATATACGTAATCAGCAATGCTGCGCACAGAAGAAACGCAAGAGATCTCTTAAGATTCTTGTACTTCTCCATTTTTTAATTCCTCCTTTTGATGGAAAAAAGTAGAAATAAGTTATACTTAGCCATTTGCCTTTGTTCTGGCTACAATTGAATTCTAGCATTGTTATAGTCATAAAAAACGTCATTAATATATCTTTTGTGACGTTTAATAGATATATTATCGACGTTTTTTGAAAATGACTTTAATATTCTGTTGTATTCCAAACGAGCGCAGCTGTTCTCGCCTGCAACAGGCTTGAAGCTGTCCCTATGAAATTTTTCTCCCTCAATTTTATGTAAGGGCAATTCTACAGTGATATAATATCATTAGCATAGTCATCATAAGCGTCATTTTATTATTATATATGACGCTTATATTGATTATTTCAAGTCCAATAAGGCGACTCATCCTTGATTAGCATTCCAGCAATCCACAGTTCCTGAAAACTATCGAAAGAAACCCCCTAACCCGAAAACTTTGTATTATAAAACTTGCACAATGAAAATGAGGAAACCAGTTGACCTGATTTCCTCATTTTTGTTCTGCCTTATATTTCCGGGATATGTCCGGATTCAGAGTACTAAGCTTGCTGATTATTCTTCTTCAGCATCTTCGTCTCTTCTGCGTCTGGCGATAGCGATCGCTGCTGCAGCTATAGCTGCCACTGCTGCTGCGCCTCCGCCGATCAGTCCCCAGTTGGTATTGCTCTTCGGCGTCTCATTGTCGTCGATAGCAGTCGTTCCGTCAGGGGTATCTGTTGTAGGTGTGTCGCCGTTGTCGATGTCGACTACATCAGCAGGTCCTGCTGCAGGTACTGCTGCGTCTCCGATCGCTGCTCCGGCCGCTCCACCGGCTCCTGCTGCTCCGCCAGCTCCGGCTGCACCGCCGGCTCCTGCTGCTCCGGCACCACCAGCACCGGCTGCTCCTGCTCCGCCTGCGCCAGGTACTACCACTACATTGGCTTCACCTGCTTCCACAGGGTTGTAGACGAAGGTGAATACAGTAGTCGTTCCCCTCTGCAGTGTGCCTACGCGGTTGTATGCGTCAGGCAGATATCCCTCTATATGCTTGAACGATACTACCTGTCTTGTGCCGATAGCTCCGTAGTGCGTCTCTGCAGGCAGAAGGTCTGCTCCCGCAGCATTCACATAGCGCACCTGGTACTTCACGATGTCTGACTCGAGTGCGTATGCTACTACCAGGTCTACGTCCTGATCGTGCACATAGCTTGAAGCCTTCGTTACGTCTATGGTCTCGTTCGTCGGAAGTCTCTCCGAGTTGTCGTGACCTGCGATCTTATAGCCGATCATCACGTGATTTGCCGGCGGTATGATCTTTACAGTCTTGCCGCCTACGGTCACTGTCGAATCGGACGGTTTTACCGATGCCGTCGTTCCTGTTCCCGGATCGCTCGCGAAACTTCCGTTTCCTGCGGATACCGAGATCCTGTGTCCGTATGGTGTTGCTGCGAACACGCTCATTGATCCTGCGATCATGAAGAGCGCCATTGCCAGGACGGCTATAGTTCTGAATCTCTTCATGCCTCTTCACCATCCTTTCTGTCTTTCCTGTAGCTGAGGACCGCAAGTACCAGAAGTACGACTGCTGCCGCGAATATCGCTATAGGCATTACCAGGCTTGTCGTATCGCCTGTATCCACTGACTTGGTCTTGTAGATGGTCTCGCCTTCCTTTTCCTTGTCCTCAACTGCGTACTGGATGTCCAGCTTTCCGTTAGTGTTCTGGTAGACATTGGTCTGCGACTCGCCGTCGAGCGCTACTGTCAGTGTAGTAGTTCCTTTCGCTCCTGCTTTCAGTGTATCGATGTGGATCCACTTCTCGCCTGCGTTCTCGCCTGTGACTGCGTCGTTGATCTGCAGCAGTCCTGATTTGCCGCTCTCGGAGCCGTTGCCTCCTACTGCCTCACTGTCGAAAAGCGTCTGTCCGCCGGATACCAGCTTGTAGCTGTATCCGCCGTTCATCGACTTCGATGTCTCCAGCGTATCGAGGATCTCGTTCCTGATGTACCACTCGGTCTCATTGTCCGAGCTGTTCACGTATGTCTGTGTGATGGTGATGCTGTCTCCAGGCTCCAGGCCGCTGAGAGTAGCTGCCATGTTCGTTACTCCGGATGTCGTTATTGCGCTTCCGTTGTATGTGTATGTTCCGCCGTTTACAGGTGTGCTTTCGGCGAATGCCGCCTGACTCATCATAAGCACCGTTATGAGGGTCAGCAGAAGCGTTGTGATCTTACTCATTTTCTTCATTGTTACTGCCCTCCTTAAAGATTCATGCCGGTCTCTGACGCGTCAACGCCCCAGACGCTCTTAATAGCCTGTGCCGCGTTATGTGTCTGCACCGCCTGCACTTCCGCCTCGACATTGAACTTCAGACCTTCATACTCATATCTGTAGTTGATCGTTGTCGTGGTGCCTTCCTTCTGCGGATCGTCATATATGATCCTGCCGTTGGTGGCGACCTTCTCATTGATCCTTACCGATTTGAAGAGATCTACGGTCGCGCCGCCGGCTATCTGGTTATTGAGGTAGTAGATGGTCTCCTCAGGAGTCTTCACTACCGCTTTCCAGCTGTAGCCGGAAGGTGCTGCAGGCTCAAGCTCGATCAGCGAAGGATCCACTGTCGTGTTCTTGCCCTTGTTATCTGTCCAGTACTTGCGTACCACGACTCTCACGTACTCGTTGGCCGCGCCTGTGTTCTTTACGCTTACCTTCGAGTCGTACTTCTTTCCCGGAGCGATCTTTTCATCGGTGATGCCGGTGAAAAGCTTGTCTTCCGTGACGTTCTTCGCTCCGACTTCCTTTCCGTCGTTTAAAAGCTGCACGTTCATTCCGTCGAGCACGATCTCGTTGCCGAATGTTGCGCTCTGGATCGCCGGTACCGCGCGTGTTCCAAGCACGCCGCCGGATCCCAGCAGTACCATTGCTGCTGCGAAGAGGGCAACTGTTCTCTTTGAAATCTTTGTTCCTTTGAATTTCATTTCCATTGCCTCCCTTCTTTACTTATAGCTGTATTTTATCTTGTCCCAGCCGTTAGGATCTGCGATGTTTCCGTTCGCATCCTGTACGGCCTGGGCTGATTCATGTGTTACGATGACTTCTGCGAGGTCTCCAAGATCTGCGTTCTTCAGATACTTTGTTTCGACTTTCAGTGTGTCTGTCGTTTCACCAGGCTTAAGTACATATTTGTAGTAGTAATGTGCTGTGTCGCCTTTGCCGCGTATCTCCCAGTTATCTCCGCTTACTGTAGCGGTCTGTTCTCCATCGTTTCCAAAGACTATAGGCGCGTATACCGATACTCTTACGACTACGTCTGTATCGCCTTTGTTATAGATGGAGACCTCTTTCTGGTCTGCAGTGTACTCATCCTGCAGTTCGGTCTTGCCGCCAAGGGCGATGCCCTTACCGCCCTTGGCTGCGCTGTAATCACTGAAGTATGCCATTGTCAGTCCTACCGAGAGGCTGAGGACAAGCGCTATAGCGATTACTAACAGACTTTTCTTATTTACTGTTTTCATGTTGTCCACCTCCTTTTCCTAGTTCTGACCATTGTCTCCGGCTCCGCCCTCCGTTGTCGGTGCGTCGCCGTCTTCATATTTTACATACCCGTCTGTGGTCTTCTTGTACTTGTTGATCGCTCCGCTCTCGTAGTCGCCGCCTTTCTGCTTGTTTTTGAAGCTGACTGTCCAGATGTAAGCGTAGTTGTCGTCATACTCAGCGCTACGCGTTGCTGGTTGTACCTTCGCTCCTTCTACGTCGTAGTTACCGGAGTCGATCTCCGTTACTGTCATTTCTGTGATGTTTGCAGGTATCTTCTCGATCGTTTCCGAAGTGCTTGTTCCGGTCGATGCGTTGAACATCACTGCTGCGACTGTATTCAGGACTGTCTGACCTGCAGCATCCTTTCCTACGATCCTGAATGTGAATGTTGCATCCTTCACTTCCTCGTCTGAATCGTACGATACGAGCTTGTTGATCTCTTTGCTGATCACGAGGTTCGCATGTGTGTAGACGTTGCTGAGAGCTATGACTGCTTCCTGATCCTTCGTCTCTACTGTTGCTGTGCCCGTTGTTATAGATGTAGCATCCAGTGTGTAGTCGGCGACCAGTGTTGCAGCATTCGTCTCTGTTACGCTAACCGTTGTTCCAACAGGAATATTTTCGATCGTGTACGCACCGTCTTTGAAGTCTGCATATGTGATTGGGTATGGCTGAGCATCTCCTACCTTGATGCTGAACTCCAGTTTGCTCGTATCTGCGCCTTCCGGCAGACCTGCGAACGTCTTTGTGATCTTGACGCTGCCCTTATCCTGCTCGTTCGTGATCTTTCCTCCATTTGTTACAGCTGTTGTCGGATTTGGCGTGTAACCTGGATATGTTCCGGTCTCTTTTACTGTGTACTCGATCAGGGTCTTACCATCAGCCTTATACTTAGCCAGTCCGCTGAAAGTAGCTTCCCATGCTACAGCTTCGCCTGCCGTATCTACTGTACCGTCCAGTGTGACCGTCTTTGTTTCTGTTCCGTCTGCATACAGAGTGAATGTGACGCTTGCTCCGCTCGGAGCTGTCGTTGTTCCGTCAGCGTTCAGCCACTCCTTAGTCACCTTGACCTCGGTCGACTCCTGTTTGTTGGTGATAGTTCCGCCATTTGTTACAGCTGTTGTCGGATCCGGTGTGTAGCCTGGATATGTTCCGGTCTCTTCTACTGTGTACTCGATTATTTTGTTATTTTCATCGTATTTTGGCAGCTTCACGAACGTAGCCTTCCATGCTTCGCTCTCATAGCCGCCTGTTTCTGTAGGCTCTTCCTCATCTTTTTCACCGTTGAGTGTTACTGTGTATTCTGTCGCTTTGTTATTTTTAAGCAGTGTGAATACTACTTCAGCACCTTCCGGTGGAGTATCCGTACCATCAGCGTTCAGCCACTCCTTATTTGCTTCGATGGTTGTCAGAAGCGTATTTGTGATGGTATTGTCTTCTGAATATGATGTTTCATATCCGGCAATAGCCTGTTCAACAATTGTATATGCTATTTCCTCACCAGTTGTCGCATATCTTGGAAGATTCTTAACAACAAAGTTCCACGTGTTACCGTTTTTAGTGATTTCAACAGCAGGATCATCGCATGTGCCATCTACTTTTATGACTATGGTTTTAGCCACTATTACACCGTTCATGATCTCCAGTGTGATAGGTTTTCTACTGCCTGTTTCTTCACCGTCATTCCATATTTTTGAGCCCTCTACGGTCTTGGTAACCTGATTATTGATGATCGTTCCACCGTCTGGAACTGGTGTTGTCGGCACTGGCGTGTAGCCTGAATATGTTCCGGTCTCTTTTACTGTGTACAGGATTCTGGTTCCGTCATCTGCATACTTAGGCAGTCCACTGAAGGTTGCTTCCCATGATACGGCTTCGCCTGCATCATCTACTTCACCGTTCAGCGTGACCGCATTTGACGTTTCACTACCGTCTGCATACAGTGTAAATACCACGCTCGCTCCTTCTGGTGGTGTATTTGTACCATCTGCATTCTGCCATTCTTTCTTTGCCTTGATCTCAGTGATCTGGCATGTGTTTGTGATACTGCCTCCGTTCTCAACTGCATCTGTTGTTGAGACTTTGTAGTTATCAGGAACTGTTGTCTCTTTTATTGTATACGTAACTTCTTCGCCATTTACGTATTTAGGAAGATGAGCATAACTTATAGTATATGTGTTATTTTCTCCATTATCCGTAATTGTGTAGTCTTCATCTGCAAATCCAGTATACTCTTCACCATCCTGATATAATGTGATGTCGCTCTTGAATTCTGTAGCTGTTGGGCGAAGGCCTTCTTTGTCACTCTCATCATCCCAAATCTTTGTAGCTTCAAAGGCTACTTCGTCGTATACATTTCTGTAAGACACACTATAATCAGTATTGTTCTGGTTGATTTTACCGGTAACAGGATCCTCGTTAGAGGTCTGAGTCTTAGGATAACCATCCGCAATTACTCTTTCGCTTCCGTTTCTTCCTATATAGAGAGTCTCAACACTTGTTACAGCTTTTTCCACTACTGTTGTTGAGGAATCATCCTTAGTATCAAGAGCATATCCTTCCGGTAGATTTGTTTCCTGAATCGAATAAGTGGTCCCTGAAGCAAGATTCAGGAAACGTGCATTCCAACCCTCTTTTATCTCAAGGGTGAACTCTTCACCACTCTTGGCAACATAATAGGTATTACCTGTTGCTTCATCTACCCACTTTGTTGCTGATGTAGTAATGTCATCACGGTAGTTTTGACCATCACCAAATACTGAGAAGTATACGTCTGGTGCTTCTTCACCTTCCTTAGTTGGCTCTGTTATCTTTACCGTGTACTCAAACGATGTATCGGTACTGGAATGGCCTGCTACATCATCCCTTACATTCGCTTTTGTAAGGTTGAGCCAGCTTACACGTTCATTGACAGCAACCAGACTTTCTGAAGTATCGTCCGCACTTACATATTTATGTCCTTTAAGTTCGAATGCTGGTGTCTCCGCATTATCGTCCTGGATGAATAACTTCATCGTTCCATCAACGACCATTGGGTGATACTTAGGGGAATCTACCTCCCAGTATTCTGTCTTATCGTTATCTTCCTTTGGTTTTTCAGTTACGTAGTAGTCATGACCTGTTTCTTTGATCTCTCCTTCTACGATCTGACCACAGGAGATATAAATATCATCTTTTTTCCAACTCGGTGCTGAAACATCAAACTCAAGATACTCTTCATCATCACGATTCAGAACCAGCTGTATGCCATCAATATCTGTATCTGAGCGGGAATCGAGATAGTTATGCCAGAGCTTTTCTACTGAAATTGTCTCGGTAGGAAGCGGCATGGCTTCTGGTCTAGCATCATTTACTATTCCAAACGTTTGCCCATTCATATCTGTAAAGTTGGTATACAGATGAGTATTTGTCTTTAATGTATATCCTGTATCCTTAGAACCTGCGACCGATGCCTTTTGTTCATCTGTCAGGTCATCGAATTCTATCAGCCCATTATTCAGATCTGCAATCGTATCATAAGCTTTCTGACTAGGCCACACGATAAACTTAAGTCTGTAAATCGTTCCGTTCTGAAGCTCACCTACTTCTCCCAGATCCCATGTAACTCCATTAGTCTGGCTATAACTTGCGCCCGGAGCATCATCCCACTCAATGAAATCTTCTGCACCTACAGGTGGCTTAATATAGTACGTAAAGCCGCCGGCATCTCCAGCAGAAACATTAGCGCTTACGTTAGAGAGCGTTGGGATACCATCATCAATGGTGACCCCGCCTGCACCAAGGTTATTAACTATGGTTTGAGCGATATTATTAAAATGACTTTGCATTTCATCAGCAGAACTGCCTACAACGAAGTTGTCATCATTGCCATTTGCCGCAGAAACCAGATTCCTAAGGTATTGTGCATCGCTGTTCGAACCGCAAAAGATACCATAGAAATTACATTCCGAGCCAAGGATATTTGCCCAATATGCTGCTCTGTTATATGCAGTTGTATTGTAACCCGGTCCAGACGCACCTGTCCAGGTCCCTGTTCCATCATTGTTTGCTGCATAGCAGTTCGGATTACCGTCAGTTACAAACAATACATATGTTGCATTGTTTTTCAAATCATCATCAGCTTTTGCCTCACCAACTAATTCATGTCCACCGCGCAGGCCTGCCTGCCAACAGGTACCAAAATCATTCGGATTATCAGGTAAGCCATTCGCATAACCCAACATAGCTTGCTCTGATGTTGTCCAGTTTATCCCCGGATAATAGTTGCGATTGTCTCCGAAATTGATTGCTCTGAAATTGATCAGATTCGTATCCGGATCCAAAACATCTATTAAGGTTCTGACAGCTTGTTTTGCGGCTGCCATGCGAGTTCCGCCACCAGACATGTTATTCGTCATACTCTGGGTTACGTCCATAATAACTATTACATTTGCCCCGACTTTGGTTGTACTGTGGTCAGACTTGCCCAGAACGTCAAGTGTTATAGTGTATGTACCGTTTCCATTGTCCTCGACTGTTTTTGTTGTTTCTGGTGCCAGAGTCTCTGGTGTTGGCGGAGTTGGAGGTGTATACGGATGTGCCTCATTATAAGGAGCATAGTGTACGTAAATATGACTCCCATTTGCTATCGCAACTGTGCCGGATTCCTCAAGTGAAATCTTCCAAACGCCGTCCTCTTTCTTCAAAACAGTAGATTTTAGGTTTTCAACTTCTTCTGCATCTTCAGACAGCTTGTAGTCCGCACCAATAAAATAGTACTTCTCTGCGTCAAGTATTATATTAATATCCACATTGGAAGCAGTAGAGTCGATAGTTGTAGGAGTCGTCAGCTCTTCATAACCACCTTCTACGTCTGTGACCCAGTGGATTGTGGCACTTTCTGTATCTGGCTCTTCTCCCCATATAAGGAGATATGCTGAAAAGCTTTCAACCTCAAAGGCTACATCAATTGCATTGAAGGCTTTGCTTGTTGCATTTACATCAACTGTTCCATCAACGTCACTGAACTCAAACGTATCAGCAACGACTTCCGCTTCCTCTCCGATGTGCACCATTTTAAAAGTGCTGGAATCGACAGCGTCCGGATCAAGTTCCTTCAGCCCTGCCTTCTTAGCAGTCATTTCGACAGAAACAGTTCCCTCAGGCTCGATTTCCTTTTTGTTCGCATTCTCGAAGTGGATATCAAAAGCGAGGATGCCGTCATAGGTCTGCTTGCTTTCTGCCAGAGCCTCCTCAGCTTCCTTGAATTCATCTGAATTCTTCTCAAGTGGTTTCACGACAAGTTTAACGTTCTCACTGAAAGCATCTGCCGGTGCAGTTACCTTTACAGCAACTGTCTCCAGATCTTCAGTGTAAACAATTGGCTCCTTGTCTTCCACCTTTGCTTTTGCGTCTTCTTTAGCCTCTTCGTCTGCAGGTTTTGCTGCATCCTCGGAAGCCTTAGACGCCTTCTTCTCAGCAGGAGCCGCTTCCTCAGATTTTGCCTCATCAGGCTTAGCTTCCTCAGACTTCACCTCTTCAGATGCCTTTTCCTCCGGCTGTTCAGCCTTAGGAGCTTCAACATCCTCAGCAGGCGCCTTTTCCTCCGGTTGTTCAGCCTTAGGAGCTTCAACATCCTCAGCGGGTGCCTCTGCCTCGGCCTGCTGCTCTACCTGAACCTGATCATCGACGCCTTCCGCATATGCGATCATGCTTGCCGGCATATACGTGATGATCATAGCCAGAGACAGCAACAGTGCCATTGCTTTTCTCTTGAAATTATCGAACATTGTTCCCCTCCGTATGGTTCTAATAGGGTGGATTAATTATTGAATTGCGCCATTACTTTAAAGCGCTAAATTAGTTTTTTATGACCGCGCATAGACAGCCAATATACGTAGTTAGCATAAAAAAGAGCACGCAACATATACGCAACAATTAGCAACATTTTTCAGGTATTTTGGCAACATTTATGTATTTATGGATAAACACATTTTAAGCAATTATTTGTTGCACAAATAAAAGTGCCCCCTGCATATGGAGACCCAATATGTAGGGGGCAATCAATTCAAAATTTAGAATGTGATCAGCGTTTTATTCTGTTTCCGGCCTCAGTAAGCAGGAACCCAGCGAGTATTATCATCACCATCGCGATCTTTCCCTGAAGCGATGCAAGCGGCGAGGCCAGATAGCCCAGCTTCGGTATATGCGCAAACACCTTTCCTACTATATTTATATATGCTGCCGGGTAAATGTCGGTAGATTCATTGGCATCACCTTTTGTAATTACCTCGCCTTTATCCGTATGGTTCTCGACAACTCTGTGAGTGACCGGGATCGCGCCGCTCTGGCCAGTTCCGCCTGATGCTGATGCCGCATCGGTGCTGTAGAACACGATCACATCACCTGTCTGAAGTGTTTCCGGCTCGACCGGTTTTGCGTAAACAAGACTGCCTACCGGAATGGCAGGTTCCATACTTCCGGACACTACAACATATGACTGAATGCCGGCAAATCGCGGGACCGTAAGTCCCAGGCAAGCCAAAAGCGCCGCAAGCATTATCACAGTACCGAGGATGTCAAGGAAGCGCCCGAAAGGTGTGAGCTTACGCTTGCGGTTTTTCTTCCCTGAAGCCTTAGCCGGAGCCTCGTTATCGATGTTTTCCTCTATATTTTTATTCACTCTTGCTGCCTCTTCGGCAGCATGTCTCTCGACCCTGCTCATATCAAATAGCCTTGTTCTCTTCCTTTTACACATTAACCTTATGGAATTTTTGCTTTCTTAATTATAGTTTCACGTAACATTACCGTCAATAATAGGCCTCATTTAGACAGCGAAGTTGGGGCTGTCTTTCTGTAAGCAAATGAAAACGAGAGAACCGGATTCTTATGTCCGATTCTCCCGTTATTCGTTTTCTGTTCAGGCGAGTTTCAAAAGATGAGTTTCAAATCTCAATCAAGATCAACTGCCTTTTGCCATTTTAGTTAGCTGCTTCAGGTTCCTCATCATCATCGTCATCGAGTTCCGATGCTTTCTTGTTGAGTACTGCTGTAGCTACCTGTGCTGCCAGAAGGGCTGCCATAAGCAGTGTCCACTTGTCGGTCATTGCCATCGGAAGTGACATGTCTTCTGTCAGGATGAATGCGATCGGTGCAGCTACTCCTGCAACCGCTCCGGCGATCTTGGAAGCAAGCATCTTCTTGCCTCTGTTGTCGTCTTCTTCGTCTTCACCTTCTGCCTTATCTGCGTTCTGCTCATCATCGTCCTCGTCGTCTTCCTCTTTCTTGCGGAAGAGTGCAACGGCTGCTCCGAGTGTTGTCAGGATCGCAGCAAGCAGGTTGAGCAGTGCCCATGTTCCTTCTGCGAGTGGTGGCTCAGGATCAACGATATCAACTTCCGGCTCAACCTCAGGTACCGGCTGATCATCTATGACAGCCGGAGCTGCCGGAGCTACTGGTGCTGCCGGTGCTACGGCAGGGGCTCCAGCTCCGCCGCCACCAGGGCCACCGCCACCACCAGGTGTCGGGGTTACGGCGCCAGGTGTAGGAGTAGGAGTGCTCTGAGTACCAACTGTTACGCTAGCTCTTCCTGTAGCTGTATTACCGTTAGGTGCTGTTCCTGTAGCTGTCGCTGTGTTGACAACCGAGCCTGCAGCAACATTAGCTGCTGTTACAGTGTACGGGTAAGACAGTGTTACTACACCACGAGGAGCCAGCGAAGCGATCTTGCCTGAATTACCGCTGAAGCTTACAAGCGTATCTGATACGTTGATATTCTTCAGAGTTACATTACCTGTGTTGCGTACAGTGATCGTGTACGTTACAACGTTACCTTCCATTGCGCCGGAAGTTACGCTTGCAGTCTTTGTGACACTGACGCCAGGCTTCTGCGACTCAGTCGGATCTTCCTTCGTACCAGGCTCGACCTTCGGATCTTTGTTTTCCGGATCTTTGCCCTTTGCCGTTGCTTCATTCTTTACGCTTCCTGCCAGGATATCCTGCTCAGTTACTTCGTGTGTGAATGTTGCTGTCGCTTCCTCGCCCGGTGCGAGCTTGTTCTTGTCGAGCCTTGAGCTGATGTCCTCTGCTTTGTATCCCGTTACTGTATCTGTCGCTGTGATGTTATCGATAGTTACATTACCATCGTTCTTAACGGTGATCTTGTAGCTGATCGTGTCACCAAACTTGTAACCTCCTGCAGGAGCCGTGCTCGTTGTAGTCTTAGTGACTGTCAGGTGAGCATTCTTATCCTGTGTAGGATCCTCCTTCTCACCAGGGTCTACAGGTACATCCGGCTTATCCGGATCCGGGCTGGTTCCCTTAGCTGTAGCAACGTTCTTGACGCTGCCTGCAAGGATGTCTGCCTCAGTTACCGTGTGCTTAGCGGTGTAAGTCTCGCTTGCCTTTGGTGCCAGCGAAGCGATTGTCCAGTTGTCGCCTGTCAGATCGTCTGTTACTGTGATATCCGTGATTGTCAGGTTACCATCGTTTGTAACTTTGATAGTGTATACGATCTCTTCGCCAAGTGCATACTTGCCATCCTCTGCAGCTGCTGTTGATGTTGTGTTCTTGGTTACAGTCAGATGACCGTTAGGATCCTCTGTCTTTGCAGTAGCGTTTGCTATCTTTTTGATATTGCCAACCTCTGCAGTTACAGTGTTGGTGAAGCCACCATTAAGGATGTCTGCCTCAGTAATTTTGTATGTTGCAGTTGTAGAAACAGTTTCACCTGCTGCTACATCCGCAAATACTGACTGCTCAAGTTTTACGCCGGCAATCTCGCTAAGAGTAATTGTTCTTGCTTCTGCGTAAATGTTGGTTGCAGTTACTGTGAAGGTCACTGTTTCGCCAAGAGCATACTCTTTGCTTTCTACATCTACAGTCTTGGTTACAACAAGGTTGTCATCGACCGGTTTATCCGGAGTTCCGTCTGTTACGGTCAGTGTTCCATCTACATATGTGATGTGGTAGTTCGCTGTTACATCAACGTTACCGTTTTTGACTACTGCATCGCTTGCTACATTCTTACTGCTGCCGACAAGCGTCTGGCTGCCATTAATCGTTACAGAGTCGATTTCATCGCCATTAGCCAGATCAGTATTAGTGTAGCTATCTTTTGTCAAAGCTTTTCCATCATATACCTGGGAAGCGCTGTCTGCCGTGATAGTCAGCGGTGCCTGTGTGATTGAAAGTTTTCCGTAGTTTGCTGTCACACTTGAGTACTGACTTGCATTTGCCAGTACATATGTGTATGTGTTGTTCTTCTCAGCACTGTCCGCTACGTACTTCACACCTGCTGCTGTCGATGTGATCGTCAACGTATCGCCCGTTGGCAGTGTGAATACCTTGCCGGTATCATCTGCTTCCACTGCTGTGCCGTCGTATGTCACGGTGTAGACATCATCTGTATGTGTCTCTCCGTCGTACGTCCAGCTCTTCGTCGATGATGTGATCACAAGCGGCTTTGTGCTTGCTGTGATCGTAAGTGTGCCCTTCACATATGTGATGTCGTAGTTCGCTGTTACGTCATCGTCGCCATTCTTGACTACTGCATCGCTTGCTACGTTGTCTGCAGATCCGACCTCTGTGATCGTTCCTGTGACCTTTACACTGTCTACTGCATCCGTGCCCTTCAGGCCTGCCGGTGCCACATCCTGCCAGCCATTATCTGTCAGAGCTGTTCCGTCGTATTCCTTGGAAGCGCTGTCTGCCGTGATAGTCAGCGGTGCCTGTGTGATTGAAAGTTTTCCGTAGTTTGCTGTCACACTTGAGTACTGACTTG
>JBGUKU010000015.1:0-2085 GCA_045114615.1 Anaerovoracaceae bacterium | reverse complement strand
GAGCATAGTATCCTGTCATATTTCTCGAGGCCAGCCCTTTTATAACCTTCTGAGCCAGAAGATCGTTTCTCTTGACGATGTTTTCGTTCATGATTCTCCCCCTTTATCTTTTCCAATTCACTAACGCATGATGCGAGGCTTTTTTGTGATACGAAGCGCATCAGAACATGACCGATTCTGGTTAACGCATTGATTATAACACATAAAGCTTGACCAAAAGAACCGCTCTTGCTCCCCGGATGAAACATGGAACCGTCCCCACCGTCGTCAAGCTAGCGTCAACTTAAGACAATAGCAATGCACATTGAAAATTGAATAATGATTTATACATGGTAAAAATGCACAAAATGCAGGGAAAAAGAACTTGACAAAGCAATGAACATGTGTTTGCCGCTCCTTTATTAGGGTTAATAAAGGAGGTGCCAAATGCAACACAATGAACTTCTGTGCGGATTACTGAATCATTTTCAGGATATTCTCCATTCTGAAGATTTTCTGGAAGATTTCAGGGTCCCGAATCGCTTTGTCAGGAAGAGCAAACTTTCTATGGGAAAGATGGTTCTGTACCTTTTGTTCAATTCCAAATCGCCTATCGACAACAAACTCGATCAGCTACGCGAAAGATTTCCTGAACTTGACTTTCCCGCCGTATCCAAACAGGCTTTATCCAAGGCAAGATATGGGATACGACATGAACTGTTCCATGAACTGTTCGAGATCTCGTCGAACTTCTACTATGAGAATGTGTCTGGTCGGAAACTATGGAATGGCAAGTACCATATCTTCGCAATAGACGGGTCTACACAGGAGGTCCCGTCTTCTCCAAGCACTTTTGAGGAGTTCGGAAAGCTCTCAGATAAGAAGAATCCCAAGCTGTTCTGGTCGATGGCTCTCTCGTCGGTACTGTACGATGTTCTGGAGGATGTCATTGTAGATGCTGCGATTGAGAAGCAGTTTTTCAGTGAACGCGAGCTTTCTCTCAGGCACATGTCACGGCTTCTGGATCTTGGACTTGATCAAGACTCCATAGTGATCTTCGACCGCGGATATTACTCCGCAGAGATATATGAGGAGTGGTACACTGCCGGATGCAAGGTGCTGATGCGCCTCAAGCGCCCGAATTCCTTGTGCGAACTGGACAGCGATGATGCCGTAACATATATCACTCTGCATGGTACTTCAGTGCCATGCAGAGTCCTTAAATACACGCTCTCGACCGGTGAGATCGAGTATCTGATCACTAATGTAATGGACAAGTCGCTGACTGCAGACTCGTTCGGCGAACTCTACTTCTATCGCTGGAAGATCGAGACAAAGTATCTTGAGATCAAGGAACACTGGCGGATCGAGGAGTTCACAGGCACAGGAGCCCTCGCAGTAAGACAGGACTTCTACATCATCATGCTTCAGTCCAATCTGGCGTCTTTCATCAAGCGTCAGGCTGATGCGATCATAGGACAGTCCTCAAGGACTGAAAACACATATGAGTACAGAGCCCGTAGGACATACATCATCGGAAAGGTATGCAGGAACTTCATAGGCTGGATGATCGCACCTTTAACACAGATGCTCATCGATGAGGTCATCCTAGATGCATCAAAAAAGCGTTCGCAGGTCCGACCAGGCCGTTCCGGCAAACGCAAAAGACAAACCCGAGCAAGAAAACATTACAACAATAGAAAGGCTGCCCTTTAACCCATATATACAGCATTAATATCCTTGTAAGCTTACTTCAAAGTAGGTCATTATTAATATACCGAAAAACAGCTTATCTGGCAATAAATCACTATTCATTTTTCAAGGTTCATCATTAGATCTGTGGTATTAGCACTGATCCTAACATTTCATAGTATTAAGTTGACAGTTGATTGACGACGGTGAGAACCGCCCCCTGTTTCCCCTTGACGGACTGTATAGAAGCGATGTATAACAACGATATATTACCTATCAGATTAGTATGTTTTTATCAGAGCTCACTCATGAAAGATCTTAAACACATCCACTTTTATGAAAACCTTCTGGAGCAGGCTAACAATGAGCTGGTTCAGCAGGCAGCAGCTGACGGCGGTGTGGCTGTCGGTTATA
>JBGUKU010000014.1:0-9545 GCA_045114615.1 Anaerovoracaceae bacterium | reverse complement strand
CCTGCTCCTTGATGTTTCAATTCACGTGCCCCTCGCGGAGCACGACGTGCTAGGAGGCTCTATGTTCTCGATTGACAGCGTTTCAATTCACGTGCCCCTCGCGGAGCACGACCGCAACATATCGTATATCGTATGATGACCAATTACAATATACGGTAAAATTTACTCTTTCACCTCCTGTACATCAGCAAAATAGTTCAAAAAAAGACATAATTTCGGGCGAACCTCCCGGCAAAAATAAATCATTTACCCTTCGCCAAACATGCAACCTAAGGTCACACCAGTATAAGCCCTTCGGGATCATATGTCTCTTTCACTCCGAAATGCTCGACTTTGGGCTTCCAGTTATTGCCAAGGTAATAGAATCTCAGACTGTCAGTCTTTTCATCGATAATACCGAGCAATTGGTCTTTCAACTTGAGGAATTTGGAATAATCAAGATCAGCTTCAAAAACAGAATTCTGAACTCTCTGAGCGTGGTTGACACAGGCTTTGGCGACATCTCTCAGCCTTTTCTTACCGGCGCTAGTATTGGTTTGGACGTCATACGTTATTAAGACCATCATCCTGAATCACCTTTTCTTATACAAATATGGCGGATACTCGCTGATATCACCCCTGATAAACCTGGCAAGCAAATTGCTCTGTACATAAGGCAGCAATCCATATGGTATATTTTCACCGAGATAGGGATGGTATAACGTTTCCCTCTTCTTTCCCTGCCACTTTTCAAGCACCTTCTTCCTTCCTTCATTGTTCAGGAACACGGTTCCGGATACCTGAAAATCGAAGTCATTTTTATCAAGAATCTGAAGATTTAAGACGGTTAAAACAAAGCGCTCTGCAAAGCAGCGAAATTCTTCAACCAGATCACAGGCCAGTGATTCCCTACCGCTTCGCAGGGTGTGATAAAAGCCGATGTAGCTGTCCAAGCCGACTGTTTCCAGCGCTGCGGCACAATCGTTTGTCATAAGAGTGTAAATAAATGACAGGACTGCGTTAACAGGATCAAGAGGAGGATGCTTTACCCTGCCAGTAATCGTAAAATTGCTGTTTTTTATCAGCTTGCCAAATATCCCGAAGTATCCTTTTGCGCAATTACCCTCTATTCCAAGAACCTCCTCAGGAGTTTTTGCTGAATATACTGTTTCGAGGCTGGTACTGATAAGATCCAAAAACTTAAGAATAGCATTATCACTTCTCAGTGCAGCGTCATCATGCATTGATCTCCTGACCACCTGCCTGGTATTGCTTAATTTTGCTGCTACTGTATTCTGACAGAGCTTTAAGGAATTGGAATGAAAGCTCTCGATCTGCTTAACTCGAAGAAAAACGTTTCCTTTTGTCCCACCGCAAAGCTTTGCGAGGAAACGTCCATGCGGCGATACAAAATTTATCGGGATATTGGCATCCACGCATTTCCCCATTAAGGCAGGCGAACATCCGAGATAGCTGAAACACACAATATTTTCTATATTGTCAAAAGGAACCCTTACTGTTTTTTCGTTTGGCACCTTGCATACAATGTTCTCACCATCCAGGGAGAGATATGCCTGTTCGTTCGTGATATAAAACGTATTAAGCAGTTTTCTCATCAGAAAGGCTCATCCTCTACTGTTTTCAATAAATCACGAAAACTCTGCGGCACTTTGAGCTTCGGCATACAGATATCTTTCATGGAGCATCCAAAACAATATTGATCCTTTTTGATCGGGGGGATGGTTCCTTCTTTCATAAACTCCCTCATTTCGGCCAATATTTTTTTCAGCAGCGCATCATATTCAGCAAAATTCTCCTTCAGTGGCAGTTTTACTCTTTCTTTCTGATCTGAATAATAAAGAATCCCATCTGCATCTCCTCCGAAAATATAATCAACGCATATTTTCTGGGCAAAAACCTGCATAAGATCGTCAAAATTGTATTCTCTGGCCTTTGGCTTTTTTGGCTTGTACTCTACAATTGTGATTTTGATTCCATCACGCTGCGCCAGATCTTTCAGATCAGCACCCTGTGGAATCTCAAGGCAGTCGGTATAACCAAAAATGTCATATTCCGGCAAAGGATTGTATACGGGAACGGAAGTCAGGACCTTCCGTCCCCTTGAAGTGTACCTGCTGTCACCGTGGACACGCGTATGCATGATGTTGGATTTGGTCACAAAGTAATTTTCGGACCAGACCTTCCCTATCTCTATGAGCCCCCACCTGTGAGCACAGTAAAGATAATGCTGAACATCACGTATAGCGACAGGCATCTTTCATCAGGCCTTCTCAATTACCTGGACGCCGTCCGGCAGCTGTTCCTGACCAGGGACTGTAATTTCATAATCAGAGAATGCCCTGGGAGTATTGTTCGACGTGCGGACTGTAACCATATCAAACAGAGTATTTGACGGACAAGCTCCAAGCTCACTGCTGTGCTTGAACAGAATCAGCTTCCTGACACTCATCTTGCCGCGGGCTGCGCTGTGATCATTTTCGAACATATTGAGAATCGCAGTCCAGAGGAGCTCAAGATCATCATCTGATAAGTTAGTAGTGCGGTTGGCAAGAGCGGCAGAAACATAACCTTCAGCCCGGTACAGTGCATAAGGGATTATGCTTTTCCTTCCCATCTCGGTTTCACCTGTCTCACGCCTTTCTTCTGAAGTTTTGGCCTGACGGGTAATAGTGATATCCTGCACAAAAACCGGCGAGCAGCTTCTCGCAAATGTCAGCTGAACCGGTCCGCGCACTACACCGCAAGGCTCATCGCCAGTCGACATGACAGCACCAAATGCCCGGACATCAAAATAGTTCCTGCACATGTACTCCCTGGCCTTAAGGACAGATTCTGCATTAGCGCCCTTTTTGTTGGGCATCTCAAGATTAAGTTTCTTATACGCCTCAGTAAACTTGGAGTTCAGTGCACGATCCGGCTTAATCAGGATGTTGTAACCTTCTTCACCGTCCTTAACCAGCTCAACATAATTGCGAATCTTGCGTTTCAGGCAAACATCTGTGACAATGCCGTAGCCAGTTTCCGCATCGATACGGGGGCTGTTGCCCGCATCAGGATCGCCGTTAGGGTTGCCATTTTCCACATCAAAGAAAATGACAAAGTCATATCTGTTCTTTAACGCCATAGTTCCATTAACCTCGTTCATCATAAAAACTCAAGAAACGAACTTTTCTTTACTGAGCCGTTTCCTGGGATTGTTCCTTGTCCTTTGCCTTATACAGCGCTTCCTTCTGCTGATAATAACCAACAATGAAACGCCCCTGGTCAGCCAGCGTCAGGAGATCAGGGAACCCGCCGTCAAGCATCGATACAATTGCCTGAATCATTTTGTCAAAATAAATTCTGAGACCATCGCTGTCGATTTTTTTCAGATGATGCTGCGCCAGGATCATGATTCTTGGAAACATGACAGCTGGCTTGGCACAGGTCTCACTGAAATACGCATCCTTGATAGTCCTGTTCAGAGTTGTTTTGGATGCGGCCTGCTGCAGGCTCTCCAAAACCGCAAACAGGCGTCCACATACATACGCCGGTCTTGCATTGCTTTCATCTAATGACACTTGGATCTCCTCACTTTGCGTGTAACGGTTAATAAAGCCCTTTATCAGGCCAACACGGATAAAGTTACAAACCTTGTTCTTCAGTTTTTTCTGATCATCAGCGGAAATAGTCGAATCAGTACGCACTCTCCGGACCATTGTTTCTAGCAGCCATACCGGATAACGGGATCCGCAGCAAATTGAGTGGAACAATGAAATAATCAGATCTGACGGAGCCTCAATGTTCTTGTTTGTAGCCCGGGGAGGTATCATCTGCTGTCGGATCTGCCACAGCCTGACTGGCTTTTTATCCGTTCTGACACATATATCCTGCTGGTGCCTTACGATATTGCGGAATATCTCACCGAACTTGTTTTTATAAATGAATTTGACGGCTATTCTTGATACATTCGGCTTCAGGCATACAATATAAAAATCAACAGACGGATCTATCCCCAGATTTTTCAGACGTTCGTCCGTGATCCCGCTGTCTGCAGCATCTTTAATGACCGCATCCAGCATCGATCCTGTGTCACTCTGGTTCAATTCTGACTGATCATCAAAACCTTCCAGCAAACTATTGAAGCATTCATTGTTTTTGTTATGTGATGATGCAGACCAATAAACAATGGTAATGTCATCAATGCAGCAGAAATGCGATTTGTCCGAAAGCAGGCAGTTGAGAGCCTCGGTATATTTCGTCATTGCAGTTTCAGATATGCTGCTGTTGTATGACTGCGCTTTACCGTATGAGCAGTCAGACTCATTGTTAAAGTTGACCAGACTGCATCCTGTCGGGCTTCCCCCTTTAAGTCCTTTAATCACGCTGTGAACTTTCGCGATCGGTTCGATATTGCCTGTTACACTGCACTGGCCGGTTTCACCGCTTGGTCTGCTGTTGAAATATTTATCCCACTTGGCCTTAAGCTGCCGATCGTCATGAAGCTTTTGATCAGGTGAGCCATCAAGCGCAAAAACAAAGCCTGCTGTCGCATAGTCCTTGATGATGCCCTGCAGAATTGGATTCTCTGCTTCCTTTTCAGGCTGCCAGTTCTGTACAAAATTTCTGAAGGCATTAATAACCGGCGAATCAAGGCCCTGAAGAAATTCCAAAGTCCTCTCTACGAAAAGCTTATGTGACTTCTGGGCCTTTGTATCCGCAGCTGTAAGATGCGGTGGGGTATTTTTCTTTTTATCTCCCTTTTCGCAACCAATCCCAAAAAGATAGAGCGGACGGTGTTCAGGGTAATTCACATCGAGAGCAGTTTTCTCTGAGCGTTTGGGCATAAGAAACTGCTCAGGGATCTCGACTTCTTTCTTTCCTGATTTAACTCTTTTCTTGCGTGAACTGATGCCAGCAATGGTTCCGTCTGCTCTGAGAAGTACCAGATAGCTGATCTTTACCTGGGAATACCCCTGAGGATTGATTTTGCCATCAGCGGCAAGACAATCGTAATAGTCGTTCAGTGCCTTAATCAGCATTTTGAATTCTCGCGATATTTTGCTACATCAATTACGCCATCAACCATGTGCGGACGGTAAAACACTGGATCCGCCTTATCCGAAAATACCGGATGCTCCCAGTCGTCATTGACCGGGTGTCCGCCGTTTTTAAACTTCATTCCGTAAAGCATGTAGCCAAGATCGATGTCTCCTTTGTTCTCTGAAGATATTTCCAGGCTTTGGAGATCATCGACAATGGCCATATCCTTAACAGGAAACTCTGAGCACCCCAGGCAGGGTTTGCGAAAATACTGTCCGCGTTCCAAACGGCGCTTGAGCATGGAAAAATGCTTCTCAGGTGACTCATCGCTCTTATCAGATCGCAGCCCTGTCATCTGAAAATGAAACTGGATGCCGTATTTAACATCACGCAGTATCATTGACGCCTTCTGTGTCCTGCTCTCTGCGGCATAAATCGTTGGATCAGCCTGCTTTCCGTTCATCAAATCTTTGATTGCAAAGCCTTTTACTTTATCTTTGACTTCATTGCGCCGTATATTGACAAAACGAATAGGATTGCAGACTACAATTTTGTCAATAACGTACTCTATTGCCGGTTTCCAATAGACTCCTTTAATAAGGCCGACCAGCGCGCCTGGTGTCGGAACATCATAGCTGACGCGTTCAACTTTCATCTCAGGCCTTGTAAAACAGGCCCATGGACCTGACACAATTATGTTAAAGCCGTATGCCATATATCACTGCCCATAACTCTTAAAAATATCTCTGTCAGACATAATAATCTGACGCCTCAAACGTTATTCCTGTATCACGCTTATAGTATGAATTGTTCGTGAGACACCAAATGCCACTATAATTTTTCACCACACCCTGACTGCTGAGATCATCGAGCTCCCGCCTGTACAGCGTAAATGTATATTTCTGGATCTCCCGGGGAGATATTTTTCCCTGACTCTCCATTTCAGAATAGAGCCTCTGGCATTCATCAGCCATATCCTGCTCAGACTCATCTGCCGGATCAAGGCAAACGAACACTGACTCGGAGCCTGTGTCAATCATTTTGAACTGCTCCGCATAGCTCCTCAGTCTAAGGGCCGACACACTTGGGCCATATAAACTAGCCAGGGTATTGCTCTCTATTTCCTCGCGATCCTCGTTTAGCAGCCGATCGTAATATTCCCTTATACAGTCCTGACTGCTGATGCTCTCGTACTTTTCGCACAGGCCTTTTGTCAGGTTCACCTTGAAACTCTGCCGTCCTGAAGAGACAATTTCCGGAAACTCAAAGATAAAGACATCGCCATTCGAGCGCTTTCCCTCCCGGTTGCACCGCCCTCCTGACTGAAGAATGCTGTCCAGCCCGGTCATTTCCCGGAAAACCGTCTGGAAGTCCAAATCAACCCCCGCCTCAATCAATGAAGTTGAAACAACGTATACTTTCTCACCTGCGGCCAGCATCGCCCTGATTTCATCGATCTTTTTCTTGCGGTCATATACAGTGAGGTAAGTCGACAGGCAGAATTTGTTGTCAGGCAGCAGCTCATACAGTCTCTGTGTTGCCTTGCGGCTGTTGACAACAATGAGACATGACTGATACTTACTGGCTCTTTCTACAAGCTCCTCTTCATCAATTTCTTCCGGCCGATGGAAAGTGCACTTGTCAAAATAACCAAAATCCTTGCTGTCAGTTACCAGATCAACCGTTTTGCAATCCTGAAAAACAAGCGCCCTCAGCCATTTTTCATAACACGGCATGGTCGCAGTAAGAAGGACAGCCTCGCTGTTGAGGTAGCGGGAGACAAAAGCAATTGCCTCAAGACATGGCTGCAGGAACTTTGTTGGAAGCAGATGAGCCTCGTCAAAGATAATCTCAGCGTTGGCCAGATTATGGACTTTTCTCAGCTTGCCGCGCTTGCACCCATAGAACGACTCGAAAAACTGGACTGCAGTTGTGATTATTATTGGGGCGTCCCAGTTCTCCACCGAATACTTGAGACTTTCCCGATAATCCTCATCCTCGTAATTCTCAAACGAAAAGGTTGACTGATGACGCAATATATCGGCGCAGCCTGAGAACAATGAGCAGAATTCCGCCGCAGTCTGCTCAATAATGCTGTTGTAAGGAATAACGTAAATAATGCGTTCTTTCCCGCTTTTCAGCAGACGTTCCAAAGCAAACTTCATGCTGCACAAAGTCTTGCCGCTGCCGGTCGGCATGCTCATGAAATAAATTTCAGCATCTTCTGAGGTTTTGTCAAAAACCTGCTTCTGTATCCTGGCCCTAGCTTTCTGAAGTTCTGTCTTGCAGACAAAACCATGCAGCCGATCATTGACCCGTTTCAGGCACTCTTTGAAATCTGCGTGAAGTTTGCCACTCCGTCTGCCTGAACAAAACAACGCAGTATCTATTGAATCGGCGTCAGTAAGACATGAAAAAACATACCGTGTTACAAACGCTATCTTATCGAGCAGCAATGGCAGTCCGTCACTGATATCAAAAGAATCACAAATTTTCTTGCCATCAACTTCTGGGAGAGTACTCAGCAAGTCTTGATCAAAACGCTCTGCAGTCTCTGGCGGCAACTCTCTTTTCATTCTGCCGAAAAGAGTAATTTTCTCTGAAGTGTCATTTTTAACTCCCAAATCAGGAATACCGGAGTGATGTCCGGCAATACAGAGCTCTGCAATTTTGGCAACTACCGGAACCTTAGTAAGTTTCCCGGATCCTGACTTGCAAACCCGATCAAAAATCTTTGCTCCTGCTACTGAATGCTCTACTTTAAGCCTGGAAATTCCTTTAATTCTTTTTTGGAAGGAGTCTGAGTATTTTCCTGCATCATGAAGCAGTCCGACAGCGAAAGCGAGATCCTTCAGGGCATCAATTGCGTACGATTCGCTAAGCTTTGCAGTGTTTAAGCAATGATCACGCACGCTCTGCACTTCACCACTATCAGCATTTATATGTGCAGCAAAATCATCCATAGCCGACTCCGTAATCCGGTATCTGTCACACCCGTTATAAGCTAGGCAGATCAGATTCGCAATATTTTTTGCCGGAATTTTGGTCTCAATACGGCAAAAAAGATCCTGTCTCCATAAATTGTCCTTTCATCTTTAGTTTTCGTACAAAAGATAAGTTTTTCAGAACGATCTGACAGATGTCAGTTATGCTTCAGGCTCGACAATTTTTCTGGCTTAGACTTTGATTAGAGAGAGGAATTTCTGCTCACTATCTGAACTCAGTATGATGTTTTTCTGAAAACGCAGAAAAAGTGCTCTCCGTTGTAACGAAGAGCAAAGTATCAACCCCAGCTTGCGCGAGGAAGATGATGTCTAGAATGATCAGAGCATGGAGCCGATTGGTTCACCCCCGCATACGCGGGGAAGATACGCTGCCAAAGATGGTGTTTGCCACACTCGAAGGTTCACCCCCGCATACGCGGGGAAGATATAAGCGCCTGGTCCACAGTACCTATCACCCTTGGTTCACACCCGCACGCGCGGGGAATACATAAGTGGGACTTTCAGAACAGCTGCTACAGTCCTATTCTATTGACTGTCAGCAAATTTGCAATCCTCGTATTTCCAAAGATGACTCCGTATGACCTCATCAGCTACAACTTCTCCACTCAGCCACCTTGAATTTCACTTCCTGACGCATTTCTGACGCCGCCATAACGCACCTCTAACACCCTGATCTCCATACTCCTTCCCGAAAATTAGGGAAGGACTTTTCATAATGATCACGGCACACATCAAATCAGCAGCAATCTCACTCAGCAGCAGTCACATCTCTCACAGAATCAAAACTTTTCTGCAGACCGGCTCCGGCAAGGCCGCAGCAGCCGCCCTGCTCGTTTTCCTTGCCCTTGCCATTCTCCCTTTCCATAACGTGGATATCTGGCTCGAGAACATGTTTTACGAACCAGGCAGAGGTTTCACATGGAAAGGAATTCCTTTCATCGAGAGAATTCATAGTTCCGGAAAAATCATCACCGCCTTCGTCCTGTTCTGGTGTATTTTCCTGACGATCCGCGGTTTCCGGTCAAAAAATTATATATTGCGGCACAAGCCCTGTACCGGCGGTCAGAAGCCGCCTCACTCGCATAAAAATCATGAAACATAAAATTGTTCCACGTGGAACATCAGATACACTGCACCATTGAACGCCTGTCTTATAAATCATCAGGGAGCATCCCGCGCGGGTGCTATAATCCGCCTCAATTTTCGTCCGACACCATCCATCAGCCCAATGAAGAAAAAATCCAGGAAAGAGGCGGAACAGAACAAAAACCCCGCTGACTCTTCCACAATTACCGCAGAAGTCCCCGTCCCTGAGAGGGATCCCGAGGTCTCATCCGGCAACCTCCTCCGCCAGCTCGTGCTGCCCTTTTATCTCCTCGAGGTTTTTGCTGCTTTAATTATCGCGGTCATCCTGATGCTGACGGGCGGCAGCTCCACCAAGCTCAGCTTCACCGGGTCTGCTGATACCCTTAACTCCTGCTCGTTCCGTGCTGAGGCGCAGGGCATCAGAAGCACCCG
>JBGUKU010000013.1:0-8571 GCA_045114615.1 Anaerovoracaceae bacterium | reverse complement strand
GAGCAGAAGACCGGTCCCTGATGTGTCTGCATTGATGCTGGAGCATAAGGATGAGATCGAAAACGTCAATTTCGTCTTCAGGACGCTTGAGCTGCTTGAAGAGGCAAAGCCGAAAGTCTGCGCAATAGAGAATGCAAATGTCACTTCTTCATTTATGAGCAACCTCGAGGTCGGCGGCCCTAACACGAGTAAAAGGACAGCTCTTCTGTGGCTGATGGATCAGCTGGGTATATGCAATGATGAACTCATGTGCTGCGGCGATGCGCCAAACGACATGGCCATGCTCGAGCTCGCAGGTATAGGTGTTGCGGTCGCAAATGCCTGGGGAGGACTGAAGGATCATGCCGACTACATTACGGCAAGCAATGACGATGACGGAGTCGCCCTCACAATAGAAAAGTTTGTCCTGAAGCGTTAGATCCGGGGCCAGTACAAAAAACCGTGAAAATGACCTGAGAAAGGTCATTTTTTGTGTTATAAAGTGCTTTTTGCGTTCGACAGCTTGCGCGCATGTTGCTACCATTATCGCACATTGGATTTAAGGAGGTATTTCGGATGAGATACAGAAAAAATGTGGGAGATATAGGGGAGAACTTTGCTGCGGATCTTCTTGCGAATGCGGGTTATCAGGTGATCGAAAGAAACTACAGAACAAAAGCAGGAGAGATAGACATAATTGCAATAAAAAACGGAGTGCTTCATTTTGTTGAGGTAAAGACCAGAAACGGAAACCAGTACGGATATCCTTCGGAAGCCGTGACGGCTGCAAAACAGCTGCGGATCAAAAAAGCCGCTGAACAATATCTGCAGGGACGAAGGATGCAGTGGAACAAAATCTCTTTTGATGTCTATGAAATAATGACAGAGCTGATTGAAGACTGCATGTGAGGTGGGCTATGTACAGCAGAACAAGATCAGCGGTATGCATTGGGATGGAAGGCAGAGAAGTCTTTGTTGAGACAGATATTACAAGGGGACTGCCGGGAATAGGCATGTCGGGACTGGCATCTACTATGGTAATGGAGTCCCGTGAGAGGATCAAAAACGCAATAATCAATTCAGGCTATGAATTTCCGAAAGGACGTATAACCGTGAATCTTACACCTGCAAGTCTGAGGAAAAATTCCAGCTGCCTTGACCTTCCGATCGCGGCAGGGATACTTGCGAGTGAGGGATGCATCCGGTCACGCATGCTGGATAAGTGGGGCATCATAGGAGAGCTGGCGCTTGACGGCAGAGTACTCGGCGTTGAAGCGGCTCTTCCGATGATACTTCACATGAACGAAATCGGAATCAAAGGAATCATAGTTCCGGAGGCCAATAGAGCAGAGGCATCTCTTGCGGGCGGCAATATTTATGCAGTGACCAGTTTAAGGGAATGCGCAATGCTTCTATCCATGGATCCCGGAGAAGCCGTTGCAAAGGCCGGATCAGAGGGGCTGATATGCAAGGTAAGTCCGGAGGATTCTATGAAGATGATACAGACTGGCACAGTCAGAACTGAACCCGACCAGGAGTATCCGGATTTCGCCGATCTGGCAGGACAGGAAAACGCAAAAAGAGCTGTAGTAATAGCGGCAGCCGGGAGGCATGGTTTGCTCATGGTAGGCAGTCCGGGATGCGGCAAGACCATGATTGCAGGCAGGATGGCAGGTATTATGCCCGCAATGACAGATCGTGAACTGCTGGAAACAGCTATAGTGCGATCAGTCGCGGGCCACGGATCTGACAGCATCCGCCTCAGAACCAAGAGACCTTTCAGGGCGCCGCATCATACCATAGGAAAAGCCGGGCTTGTAGGCGGAGGAGCTTATCCGGTACCGGGAGAGATCACACTGGCTCATAACGGTGTACTCTTTCTCGACGAGATCTGTGAATTCAACAAGGATGTGATCGAGTCACTCAGGATACCGCTTGAAGAAAAGAAAATTACACATTTCAGAAAAGGTGAGGCATATACGTTTCCGTGTAATTTCCAGGTAGTAATGGCTGCAAATCCCTGCCCATGCGGATTCCTCGGTGACCCTGACAGGGAATGCACATGTACGCAGGCAGATCTTGACAGATACAGGCGCAAGCTCAGCGGGCCTTTGCTCGACCGCATAGACATGAAGATAACAATGGAGAAAGTAGGATACGGTGAGCTTACAGGAGGCTGCAAGGGACTTACTACTAAAGAGATGAGAACGAATGTGGAAGCGGCACTGGATTTTGCCGGCAAAAGAGGGCAGCTTTGCTTCAATTCGGAGATACCTGATCACGATCTTGAGAAGTACTGTTATCTGGGGCACGAAGAAGAAAAATTTATGAACATGGCATACGATGCCTTTGCCATGTCTCCGCGAGGCTGCAACAGGACCTTAAAGGTAGCAAGAACGATCGCAGACATTGACGCAAGCGAAAACATTAAAAAGGAACATATCGCCGAAGCTCTGGGATACAGACTGCAGGAGGGATAACATAATGCCGGATACAGTAAGAATAGATATAGATTCAGTGGAATATCCTGCCAGACTCCGGGACATACCCGATCCGCCCGCACAGCTTTACTGTACAGGAAACACAGACCTGCTGAGCGAGAGGTCGATAGGTGTGGTAGGAGCCAGAAAAAATACAGTATACGGAAAGAACGTGGCTATAATGATCGGAAGACGGCTTGCGGAAAGCGGCCTTACAGTGACTTCAGGGCTTGCGCTTGGGATAGACGGTTATTCCCATGAAGGCGCACTCGAAGCGGGCGGTAAAGTAATAGGTGTTCTCGGAAGCGGGATCGATCACATGACACCTCAGCGAAACCGTGGTCTTATGATGAGAGGCCTTGATAACGGAGGTCTGGTCGTCAGCGAGTACCCGCCTGAAGCTGAAGGCTTCAGGAGCAGCTTTCCGGCAAGAAACAGAATTATAAGCGGGCTTTCTGAAGCCCTGGTCGTTGTGGAGGCAGGCCTTAACAGCGGGTCACTGATAACTGCAAAATGCGCATCTGAACAGGGGCGTACTGTATATGCGGTGCCCGGAAATATAAACAGCCAGACGAGCATTGGCTGCAACCTTCTTATAAGGGATGGAGCAGTACCGCTTATCATAATAGACGACATGATAAGAGATATAGGAGCATTGCCTAAAAAAACGGACTCTTTGAACAGAGATCTTGATTCGGACGAGCGCATGGTATTCGATGTTGTAAGACGCCTGAGCGGGGCGACAATGGAGGAGATCATAAGCGGAACGGGATTCAGTCCAGGGCTTGCCAATTCGCTTGTGACGGTCATGGAGATAAAGGGAGTAGTCGAGAGCTACGCCGGAAGGATATATCTCAGCAGATGATTTGCCTGGTAATGTGAAAAATAAAACACTTGACACATTCATAAAATGTGCTAAAGTTTCAAATTGTAAAAAATCTACATTATATATAAAAGGAGAAGTTAATGGCAGCTTCAAAAAAAGCGACGAAAGCACCGGCAAAAGCAAAAAAAACACTGCTGGTTGTGGAGTCACCTTCAAAGGCAAAGATAATAAGCAAATACCTTGGTTCAAGATATAAGGTCATTGCGTCGGTAGGTCATGTAAGAGATCTTCCGAAGAGCAGATTAGGCGTAAACATAGACGACAACTTCGAGCCGGAATACATAAATATCAGGGGTAAGGGCGATACTATCAAGGAAATCAGGAAGGAAGCTGCGGCAGCTTCCAAGGTGCTGCTCGCAACGGACCCTGACCGCGAAGGAGAGGCAATATCCTGGCACCTCGCACATCTTCTGGATATAGATCCGGATGCAAAGTGCCGCGTTATGTTCAACGAGATCAACAAGCAGACCGTGCAGGAGGCTATCAAGGAGCCGCGTACGATCGACACGGGTCTTGTAGACGCGCAGCAGGCAAGGAGAGTACTCGACAGACTCGTTGGATATCAGATAAGCCCGCTGCTCTGGAAGAAGGTAGCATGGGGACTCTCTGCAGGACGTGTACAGTCCGCTGCCCTGAAGCTGATCTGTGACAGGGAACGTGAGATCCAGGATTTCATTCCTGAAGAATACTGGCGGATAGCTGCAGATTTCGGCGACGGATTCGTAGCGGAGCTCAGTAAGATAAACGGAAGAAAAGCTTCGGTCAAAAACCAGGAGTCTGCTGATGCAATTGAGGCTGAGCTGGCTGAGGGTGAGTACATCGTCGGTTCCATAAAGGAAGGCAAAAGGAAGACCAAACCTTATGCACCGTTCACTACTTCGAGCATGCAGCAGGACGCTTCAATAAAGCTGGGATTCCAGACCAGCAAGACGATGCAGATTGCTCAGCAGCTTTACGAAGGTATAAACCTGAAAGGTATCGGAGCCAGAGGTCTGGTCACATACATCAGGACAGACTCTGTAAGAGTATCCTCTCAGGCGATCGCTGCAGCTTCATCTTATATAGAAGAAAAGTATGGGGCAGATTATGTAGGCAACAATGTCTTTTCCAACAAGAATAAGGCGATGCAGGACGCGCATGAGGCTATAAGGCCGTCAGACGTGACGCTCGAACCATCCATGATAAAGGATTCGCTCACACAGGATCAGTACAAGCTTTACGATCTTATCTGGAAGAGATTTGTCGCTTCACGCATGGCAGCCGCCGAATTCGACACCATGCAGGTGCAGATCAACAACGGCAGATATCAGTTCAGGGCAAACGGAGCACGCATGACATTTGACGGATGGAAGAAGGTCTATAAGACTTTGGCGCCTGAAGGAGAAGTCAATGTGCCTAAGCTTGAGGAAGGACAGGTACTTGACCTCGAAAAGCTCATAAAAGAACAGAAATTCACCCAGCCTCCTGCCAGATATACTGAAGCGAGTCTCGTTAAGGAGATGGAAGAAAAGAACATCGGCAGGCCGAGCACATACGCTTCAATCATATCCGTACTCGTGAACAGAAAGTACATAAAACGCGTTAAAAAGGCTCTTGAGCCTACAAAACTCGGATTTGATGTCATAGGTATATTGCAGGTATATTTCTCGGATATCGTGGATGTGAAGTTCACGGGCGAGATGGAAGACAACCTCGACAGCATTGAACTTGGCGAGAAGGACTGGAAGACCGTCATAGCGGACTTTTATAAAGGATTCAGCGAAGAACTCAAGGCTGCGGACAAAGAGGTAGAACGCATAGAGAAGGAAGTCGTCCTTTCCGACGAAGTCTGTGAAATCTGCGGAAAACCTATGGCCATAAAGGAAGGCAGATTCGGAAGGTTCCTGGCATGTACGGGATATCCGGAATGCAAGAACACAAAGCCTATCGTGAAATCGACGGGAGTCAGGTGCCCGAAGTGCGGCAGGGACATAATCGAAAAGAAAGGCCGTAAAACGGGTAAGCTGTTCTATGGCTGCAGCGGTTATCCTGAGTGCGACGTGGTGTTCTGGGACGAACCGACCGGTGAAGTATGCCCGGACTGCGGATCCATGCTGGTAAAAACGAAAGGTAAAAGCGGCACGGTAAAGTGCTCCAACCCTGAGTGCAAATACAAGGAGAAAAAGAAATGATACAGTTTCATGCAACGACAATCTGCGCAGTCAGAAGACCCGGCGGAGACATCGCCATCGGCGGTGACGGACAGGTAACGATGGGTGAGACAACCATCATGAAGAACGGCGCTAAGAAAGTGAAGAAGATATATAAAGATAAAGTGCTCACAGGTTTTGCGGGCTCTGTTGCTGACGCTTTCTCACTTACTGAGAAATTCGAAAACAAGCTTGGTGAGCATGCAGGCAACCTCAAAAGAGCGGCTGTAGATCTGGCACAGTACTGGAGATCCGACAAGGCGATGAGGAGCCTTGAAGCGCTTATGATAGTAGCAGATGAGAACGATCTGCTTGTTATATCCGGAAATGGTGAGGTCATTTCTCCGGACAAGGATGTAGTAGCTATAGGTTCGGGCGGCAATTACGCTTATTCTGCAGCTGTAGCACTTTTTGAAAACACAGATCTTGATGCAGAGACGATAGTCAGAAAGTCGCTCGAGATAGCTTCCAATATATGTGTTTATACGAACAATAACATTACAGTTGAAAAGCTTTAGGAGGAGACCATGGCAGACAATATCAAAAACATGACTCCAAAACAGATAGTCGCGGAGCTCGACAAATATATAATCGGCCAGGACGAAGCGAAAAAGTATGTAGCGATCGCGCTTAGGAACCGTTACAGAAGGAGCCTTCTTTCTGAAGAAATGAGAGAAGAGATATCGCCTAAAAACATCCTTATGATGGGTCCTACGGGAGTAGGAAAGACAGAGATCGCACGCAGACTGGCTAAGCTCATGGATGCTCCGTTCGTAAAGGTCGAAGCAACAAAGTTCACTGAGGTCGGTTATGTAGGCCGTGACGTGGATTCCATGATAAGAGATCTGGTTGAGGCTTCAATGAGGCTCAGCAAGCAGAAGAGAATGGACGAAAATGCTGAGATGGCAGATGTTATCGCAGAAGATATTATTGTTAAATCGATAGTTCCTTCACCTAAGAACGAAAACAGCGGCGGCGTGCAGCTTGGCAACATCTTCGGAAATCTCGGATACAAGACCCAGAGACAGGAATACGAAGAAAACAAGCAGAAAGAGTATGAGTCCAGCAGGGAATTTGCAGACATCAAAATGGCAAGAGACCAGGTGAGAGAACAGCTTCGTGCCGGTCTTCTAGAGGATCACATCATCGAGATCGAAGTAGATGATGTACCGAAGACCAACCAGCTGGATAACCAGAATGAGGGTATGATCGCCATTGGCAACATCTTTGACAGTATGATGCCTAAGAAGACCAAGAGGAAAAAATGCAAGGTCAGTGACGCCAGACGAATATTGAGGGAACAGGAAGCCCAGAAGCTTATCGATATGGATCAGCTTACTGATGAGGCTCTGCAGAATGCTGAGCAGAACGGCATCATCTTCATCGATGAGATCGATAAGATCGCATCAGGAAGCGGCATGAGATCCGGCGCCGATGTATCGAGAGAAGGCGTACAGAGAGATATTCTTCCTATAGTTGAAGGCAGCGTAGTAAATACAAAATACGGTCCGGTCAAGACAGACCACATGCTGTTTATCGGAGCAGGAGCTTTCCATGTATCCAAGCCAAGCGATCTGATCCCGGAACTTCAGGGAAGATTCCCTATAAATGTTGAACTCAGCAACCTTGACAAGGAGGATTTCAGAAAGATCCTCACAGTTCCTGAAAATGCCGTCACAAAGCAGCAGAAGGCGCTGCTCGAGACAGAGGGCGTCAATGTAGAATTCACGGATGACGCAATCGATGAGATCGCCAACCTCGCATATCTCATGAACGAAGAGACCGAGAATATCGGTGCAAGAAGGCTCCACACTATACTTGAGATCCTTCTTGAGGACGTATCATACAATCTGCCTGATCCTGAGATAACGGACGTACACATCGACAGGGAGTACGTGCTTGATAAACTTGGTGAAAAGATCAAGGAAGTCGACGTAGATAAATACATCCTGTAAATTATCTTAATGTTTTTATACAGATCCGTTTATGAATACGGTGAGGCGGAATATATCATAGAAAGATCACGCTTCATAGCTCACGTCTCCCCGGCGGAAACGCCGGAGGAGGCGAGGTTTTTCATTGCCGGCATAAAAGAGAAGTACAAGGATGCTACGCATAATGTACCTGCATTTGTATGCGGTGCAGGGAGTGAACATCAGTGGGCCAGCGATGACGGAGAGCCGCAGGGCACATCAGGAATGCCCGTTCTGAAGCTTATAACGGCCGGGGAGCTTACTAATGTGGCAATAGTGATAACCAGATACTTCGGAGGAATAAAACTCGGCACAGGTGGATTAGCGAGGGCGTACACGCATGCGGCAAAGCTGGGAATAGAGGCTGCAGGCATATGTGAAGTAAAAGAAAGCTCTCTTCTGAAGTATTCATTCGATTATACATATCTCAGTAAAATAACTAATTATGCATCCGACAGGGGATTCGATATGAGTGATATCGAATATACGGATTCAGTGAGTGCTGTGATCAGTTGCCCTAAGGAAGATACTGACAGGCTTAAATCGGCTGTTTCCGATATGACTTCGGGAAAGGCAATACTTGTGAATGAAAGTGTCACACTGGGCCGGTATCTTGTACCTTAAAAAGAAAATAAAAAATTAACTAAATATTGTTTGACACGACTATGCAATCGTGCTAATATAATCAAGCGTCTGAAAACAAACAGAGCGCAGCACCATTACATAATACTATTGGGCCGGGTAGTTCAGCTGGTTAGAATGCCAGCCTGTCACGCTGGAGGTCGACGGTTCGAGCCCGTTCCCGGTCGCCAATGCGCTGATGTGGCTCAACGGTAGAGCAGCTGATTTGTAATCAGCAGGTTGGGGGTTCGATTCCCTCCATCAGCTCCAATATTTTCGAGGGGTTCCCGAGCGGCCAAAGGGGGCGGACTGTAAATCCGTTAGCACTGCTTTCGATGGTTCGAATCCATCCCCCTCGACCAATATATGCGGAAGTGGCTCAGGGGTAGAGCATCGCCTTGCCAAGGCGAGGGTCGCGAGTTCGAATCTCGTCTTCCGCTCCA
>JBGUKU010000012.1:0-11959 GCA_045114615.1 Anaerovoracaceae bacterium | reverse complement strand
TATTTATTCATGGATTACGCTGCTATGAAATACCCCTCAAAAATTGACGGTTGGAGCTCTTGCACAAGTCGGCTGTGAATAGTAACAGTCAAAATGCATTTGCTGTAATTCCTTTATTTTTGTGTCATTTAGATGTATAAATTCATAAGCATAATTTGTTTCGTCGTAAGTGCTTTTATTTGCGCCGCAGAATTTACAAATGCCGTTTTTATCATATACATGATGTATTGTGACAAATCTGATATTGCCATTTATCGGGTCTGTGCAAAAGAAATTACCGATATCTGAATTATCAAATTCTGAAATTGAATACGATTTTTCATTATGTTCTTTACCATTATGATCAATCCAGGCATCAGCCGGTATCTTACAGGCATATTTTGAACAGTACAGTGTCCTCCTGGAGAGCTGCGCAGTCAGTTCTGTTATTGCAATGCCAAATACTTGTTTCTTTAAAATATGGTCGATACGTTCTTGTCTGTCAGTAATAGCATCAGCTAGACCTTTATCTAGCCTCTTTACGATTTCACGAAGGTAAACTCCTGATTTGCAGCACGGATCTAAAAATTTGGTGTCAGGCCTTTTGAACAGTTGCTGCGGAACACTATCGAGCATCTCATTCGCAAGTTTTGGAGAAGTGAAAACTTCATCTGAACTTAAATTTGCAATTGTATCAAGTACGTCGGGAATATATTTATTTGGAATATGCAGCGCATGTATTCCGTCTACTGTAATTGATTCAAGCATAGACATATAACTCCCTGTAATCGGCAATATATTCCCGAATGTAATTTTTCTCGTTCTTAATATAAGCTTCAGAGAGCTCTGAATTGGGCAGCTTTTTACCTACCAGTTCGTCAAAACGATAATCTCTCCTCTGCATTTTGTCGCCTACAACAAAAGACCATTCAGAGATAACTATTGGAAATTTAGTGTCCTCAGCCTTTTCGTTGACTTGTTTCATTGAAATAGTATTACCACACTGAATGTTGTGCTCAATAATAAAAGCTACCGAACTTTTGAGCTTGTTATCAGGAATTTTAGCTGTATCTTTCTTGAATGTATCGTACCATATAGCGAACAGTCGCTTACGGCACTCTAAAATATTGTCCATCATAATGTCTATGCCGTAAATGCATGATATGGCAATAACAGATAGGCGTTCGTAATCTTTTATTGATGGTGTCTTACGATTTTTGGGAGTTGCAGTTTGTTTAACAGTTACGAGTTTGCGGTTCAAAATTTCTGCTACAAAATTACCGTTACCACATGCTGGTTCTAGTACTTTGCTGTCAATTCTTCTTGCTTCATTTCCTACCATGTTTAACATGGCATTGATTTCGCGGAAATTGGTGAAAACCTCTCCTTTATCAATAACACGTTCTTTTGATTTAATCAGATTAGTGTCAGTCATAAAAATCTCTTTGGCTGTTCTATCAATTAAAGGCTGAAAATTATCTTACATAATTATGACGAAATCATAAATTCTGATTAATGGCCATTTCTGACATCATCTGCAACATGTTAAAATTTAACACACAGACGGCCTCTTTTCTTGTATGTTTTGTATACTGCTTAACATTTTTGAAAAAATCTGGCAGTCTTGTCTGAAGTCCTCCGGCATAGTTAACACCATTGCCCCAAGAAGAATTTTATCCAATTACTTAATCTGTAAAACCTGCAGCTATGATTGAAAACGAAAACCAGTTTAAAAGGGCAGCGGTCCATGGTTCAGGATCGTCAGGCAATGGATATTCAAGTGGCGCAGGAGATGACAGCCCTGGGGTTCGTCTGGCAAAAGACAATCTTAAACTCTCGGACAACAGGTTCGTGGGCCTTTTCAGACTTATGCCTGACGGTACCTGGGAGATTTCTGACATCCGGAGAACAGATTTCTCAAAGCTTATCCTGCCTAATGGACTGAAAATCAATCCGATCCCATTCAAGCCGCGGGATATTACAGGGATCCAGGGTGGTGCCTACTATGAGTTCAGCTGGCTTCTGAAAGAGGCCGACGAAGAGCATTACCACTATGTCTTTACGGTCAATGAGGCTGCCGGAATAGAGAGAGTGTCACCGGAAAGCGTTATCAATAGGCTGCATGACTCAATCAGCAAAAGCAGCGCCAGCGACGGACAGAGAACTGTCAGGATGATTGACACTCTGAAGTCGCAGCTTACCGCTGGCGGCAAGGAGATCTTCATCTATGAGTTGCTGCAGAATGCCAATGATTATCCACAAATGGATAACGGCGAAGCGCTTCCTGTTGACGTTGAGTTCCATATCACTGACTCATATCTTCTCTTTATGCATTCCGGCGCCGAGTTCAATGCCAGGAATATTGCAGCAATCTGCAACATAAACGACAAGGAAAAGACGGAAAACACTGGTGCCATCGGCTATAAGGGCATTGGCTTCAAGACCGTTTTTATTGACAATGACTATGTATACCTGAGAACCGGCGGGTATTCCTTCCGTTTCGACAGGGCATACTCAATGTACAGGGTTGACACTCCATGGCAGCTGCAGCCAATCTGGACTCCCCGGTATGAGGTTGACAGTCAGACAGACAGGATTTTTGAGGAAAAGAAGGATAAGTTCAGGGTTCAGTTTGCCTTCCGTCCGACGCTTCATGAGACCCTGAGGAGCTCGGATCGGAATTTTGCCAGCCTCTTTGAGGATGTGTTCATAAACGAGAGAGTCATCCTTTTCATCCCCAATATCCGCTCGGTCAGGGTGTTTTTCCATGACAGAAAGCACAGGGATATTGTCAGAACCAAGGACTCCAGTTCATGGGTTGTCAGCACTTACGCGGAGGATATATCTGAGGAACTGAGACAGTCCATAAACAGCGAAATCGATGAGCAGGAGAAGAGCGGCACACTCAAGATCCCCACCAAGTACTACGATTTCAAGAGAACCTCTGTCTCATTCGCCTGCGGAAGAGATGGCTGTCGCCTGAAAAAGGTTGCTGATTCAATACTATACTGCTACCTGCCAGCAAAGGACGCGTCATGGGGATTTGACTTCCTCATGAACACCGACATGATCCCGAACGGTCCCAGAAATGACATTGAGACTGACCTTGGGATTAACCATGAGATTTCCGCAATTGCGGGAAACAAGTTTTTTGACTGGATAAATGATCTTTGCAGATCAGATGAAAACTTTAATATAGCTGATGTTTTCAGCCTCATTCCGGACTTCGACGCCTGCAAGAGAGGAGTCGGGAGAAAGTACAGGCAGCTCATAGACCGTTTCCAGGAGGAGTTTGAGTGCAGGCTTCTCTCAGAAGAGCTGATTCCGACAGCTGCCGGAGGCTATGCCTGTCTGAAGGACATCATCATTGATGATACGTTCATTACTCTTAGCGGCATCCTTGATGAGCAGCAGTTCCTGGAATTTTCCGGTATGAAAGGCTTTCTTCCGGCAAAGGTGCTGAGCTCCGACTGCAACTTCAGAACTTTTGCGAAGCGTTATGCAGATAAATCGCAGATATTCAACACTAAAAGCCTCCGGAGGATGATCAGCGGAGACGGGTTCCAGGCATGGCTTAAAGATCAGGATAACAACGACAGTTTCCTCACTTTCCTGCTCAACAAAGGAATTTTGCCGGATTTCGCTGGTGAAAAAATATTTTTGGAGCAGGAGTCTGGTGAGCTGTGGCCAGCAAGTGAGCTTTACTACGATGTTGATGATGATCTGACTGATCTCTCTTCGTTCAGCGACTGCATATGGTACCTCTCCCTGGGAACACGCAGAAAGTTCAGGGGCAATACCAGCTGGAAGGAGACGGTAATACCGCTGTTTGATCAGTTCGACGGGCAGGACTTTATAACAGAAACGCTGCTTGATGAGGACAACTTAGAAGATACACAGGAAAAACTGAAGGACTGGGATACATCCTTTCACTTTTTCAATTATGTTGCCCGGAAAAACATCGTGTGTGACGGCATTGAGAATCTTCCTTTCATCGATGACGAGGGCAATCCTCAGGATAGTTTCAGCAATGATTTTGTGTTCTTCTCGTCTGAGGAAGGGCATAAGCTGTTCAGCCGCCCGTGGCTTTCATCAGTCAGTGCCTATTTTGTTTCGAACAGATACAACCAAAGAACACTCATATATTTCGAGAATCATCTCGGTGTAAGAATATTCAATGATGACATTGTTATAGATGAAATCATCCTCTCCTCGGAATATGCCGAGGACATCAACAGCAGCCAGCAGGAATCTGATGATGACAGCCTCGATTTCGTGAAGTTCTGCTTTTCCCACAATCACGATGATCAGGAGAAGGATCGTTTTGGCTCAGGCTCGTTAAAGGGCTATGCCCTGAGCGCGGCAGACGGTGAGGGGCAGACAGATTATTTTATTCCGGAAGATGACGAGATCTTCTTCCCTTCTGAGCAGTATGACAAATTTAGCGCCAAAGCCTGGATTGATGATGGCTGGATGTACTGCCTGAGCTCCTTCTATCTTGAAGAGAGCGATACGGCGGAATATGAGCTGAGGGAGTTTATCCATAAGGCTTTTGGCATTAAGGAATGTACGCCTGAGAACTTTTACAGGGATGTCGTCAGGCCGCATATCAGCGACATCATTGACAATACCAGCGGGGATGACGACGGCGACGGGGCTAAGAATATAGATTTCATCAGTTATCTTGATGATAACTATGACCTTATCTTCTCTAAATATAATGACAGCAGCCGCTTCAGGAACATTGTCCTGGTCGCTGAGGGCGAGTTTGACATTGATCCTAGAGAAAAGCATATTTATGCGTACGATGAAGAGCTTGGCAGCATATTAAGCTCGGACTGGTTCCCCGATAACATGGCTTGGATGTGCACGCAGCGGTACGGCAGATCGAAGGCCATACTCAAGGTTAAGGCTAAGGAATACGATTTCAGCTCGTTTTTTGATGAGGTCATAAGGCCAGGCCTGAATAAAATCAACCGGGGCATTGACTCCATTGAAAAGAGCATAGCGTTCCACAATATTGTAATAAGCCATAGCGAAGATTTGCCTCCTAAACTAAGGGTGGCAATGAAAGACGCTGAAGTTTATCTTTATGGCCATGACAGTCCTTCGGGAAAATCGTCCGGCCACAGGATACTGAGTCCCATGGCGCTTGAGCTCGCTGACAAAAAGCTCGTGGAGTTCTCGGATCTTGACGTTATAGATCCTGCCTATAAGCCTGAGGAGCATTCTAACTACTGGAAGAGCCTTGGGAATGAAGAGTTTTCACTTGATGACTTCATCTCTTGGCTTAAGGAGAACAAGTCTGCCTTTTCCCATACGATCAGAGACAGAACGCGGAATATAGCGTTCTGGCAGTGGGCAAAGGAAAATGTTCCTTTGGATTTGGCAGACAGCCTGAATGATCTTCCTGTCCTCCTGACGAGCGGCAGTATGGCTGCTGTCAGTGAAACCGTCTATCTCTCCGATGCTTATCTCAAAGACGGAGGCATAGAGGCCATTATCAAGCAGTATCAGACTGATGCGCGGTTCGTGAGCCCGGAATATCTGGGCGATGGAACCGAAAAGGGGACAATTGAAGACTGGGCAGAGTTCTGGACTTATGTCGGTGTTCTGTCAGAGATTCTGGATATTCTGGAGAGCACAGTAATACCGAATCTGGCAAACATTGAGAATGAGGATCTGCCTGCAACGTTTGCCCGTTATCGTTCAAAGCTGGAGGACAGGATTGGCAGTCTGCCTGAGAAGCTGACGGATCTCCGTGTCAAGGGACGTGACGGCAGCTTCCGCCCCATATCAGAAGCAGTCTATGTGGACTGTGAGAAGAATGAGCCTTTTACCTTTATCAGCCTCCCAGGGCAGATATCGGCAGATGACGGTGACGAGCGTAGGCTTATCAAGGAGATCCTTGAATGTGCAGGAGGTACCTGCATCGATATCCTGACGGAATGGCAGTCAGCCAAGATTGATCGGTATATTGAAGTGCAGGATGATGATGAGGAGAAAGAATTACTTGAATCCATCCATTATCAGTTCATAAGTGAGCTTGACGGGATGTATAAGAAAGACCCAACCAATCTTGATGAGTTCGTTCAGCTCGACCAGCTGAAGCTTTTCGGGAAAGACGGTGAACTTCATCCTGCATCAGAGCTAACCATGGGCAGTGCCTTTGAGTCTCTCTGTGACTTTGAGACATATTTCCCCAATGGGCGGCAGTATCTTTCGGATTCTTATCTGGAACAATGCGGCAAAGGTGTTTCAGATATGCTGCATAGCGTGCTTCATGTTCATGGCGATTTTGAAAAAGGCGATATACAAAGCCTTACCGAGAGGGATTTTGCCATCTATTTCTGGACCAAGTACCTTACGAAACGAGGCCGGGTTGCACATGTCCTTTGGTGGATGGAACACGGGATGTTCAACGCTGTTTCCTGCATACCAACAAAAGATGCAGTGAAGAAACCGTCTGAGCTTTACAGCGTCAGCATAGAGTCATATGTAAAAAACGTGGTCAAGGGCTGGGAGAACAAGCTGCCGCTGGGGGCTTTGCCCGATATATCCTATGAGGACAAGGAAAGCGGGGAACAAAAGCATCTGTTTGACTTCCTTGATTTCAAAAAGGAGCTCGATTTTACTGATGCGCTGACGGCTCTGTTTGCCAAGGTGCCAAGCAGGAGAGATGTTGTCAGCTGGATGCTTAATCAGTACGGAGAGAATTACAGCAGACTGATAGATGAATACAGAGCCAATGAAAACGCAAAGTGGCTTAACAATAAAAACAAGCTTGTGCATATTTCCAAGCTTTACGCTTTGGAAAAAGGCAACAAGACACTATGGGATTATTTCCAAAATCTTCCGCGGATAATCAATCCTAAATACCTCCCATCTGGCAATATGTTTAAAAAAGCCTGTGACATGCTGAAAATCCGCATCATCACTAATGCTGATTTGGAGGTGGTGCCTGTTGAGGGGAAGGATGCCAGCTTCTCCGATAAGAAAATACTGCAGCTTTATGCGCTCGTAATCGCCGGCCTGGATGGCTCAGGGACGGAATATGCGGACTCGGAAGATGAAGATCAGGAAGAGACTGGCTCGAAACACGGGAGTAAATGGAAAGAAATCTATAACGACTACAAAAACAAAATATCAGGCATGAGCTTATGGCAGTGTCAGAAAATATCGGTTCGCTATAAGGAGGATAAGGAGATTTGTCAGGACCTGAGGAGGTTTTACCATGAAACCGGCTCATCGAAGTTCTACTATGTAAAGTCGCTTTATGATAGGAATGTGTTCCAAGACTTTGTTAACAGTTTCATTGAATATCTTGGTACACGTACAGACAAGGATATTGTCAAGGCAATAATGAATGGTCGAGAAGATGCCATTGATTATGTCAAAGAAAACAGCAACGAATTGATGCTCGATGAGGACTTCAAAGCCGAGCTCAGCAGACTTGGTGACCTCACTGAGGAAGAGAAGGCCGATCTGAAAGGCAATGAGGCAGATGATGAGGGCGCGATGGAAGAAGACCGTCCTACTTTCACTGTCCCTCCCCAGGATGATAAGCAGGCTGAATCTGAAGGAGGTGAGCCAGGTCAGCAGTATGATAATGGCAATTCATCCGGAATGCCTGAAGATGAAGATAGTGACACTGTTGGAAGCGCATCATCAGGCGAGCGCGTGGTGCATGTTCGTGAGCACACGAGATCTTATCCAAACGGCGCTTCCGGCGGCGGTCATACATCAACATCAGCAGGAAGTTCCGCAGGTGCAGCGACGATAGGTCATGTGAGAGAAACTGCATCAGATGACTCAAATCCTGATGGTGCTGCAGAGGAGAAGTCACCGGATGATTTCCAGGATCATACGTCATCGAGCTCTGCTCCCGAGAGCCACTCTGCGGATAGGACAGACAGTTCAGACGGGAATGCTTCAGGTGCTGAGTCTCGTGAGGAGGCGACCGGCAGTGACGATGCAGGCGGGCAGGTTGAATCTGAGAATGAAACCAAAGATGCAACAGAAATCCCTTGGCCGATGGACGAGGATGAAGCAGGTCAAGAAACGCCAACAGAGGAACAGACGGAATCAGATTCAGATAAGCATGAAGGTTATTATGACGGTCTTGACGAGAACGGCCAGTCAGACGATGGAGAAGCAGGCCATGAAGAGCTCGAAGATGGACAGACAGAATCAGGTCCAGAGGAACCTGAAGATCCAGATGACGGCCTTGACGAATACGGCACGCCTGGCGATGAAACCCGAGACTATGATGATGCTTTTGCTGTAAAAGAACGCAGTGCAGCTGCAAAAAGGCCATTAGGCAGTCATGGTACTGGCAGTGGCAGCAGGGGCAACCGCGGAGAACGCTCTTCTTCACGCAGACCTAAGCCATTCTCAAAGGATGATGTCGAGAATTTCGGCTCTAAAGGTCAGACTCGGACTCTCGATGTTTTGGAACCGACTGAGACAGAGGTTGAAGCCATTAACAGCATACTCGGCGAAGGATTGTCACCTGAACAGATTGCAGATCAGAACTACCTGGTGCAGCTCAGACTCTACAATTTCCTCAAAGGGAACGATATGGCTCCGGAGGAGAGCAGGAACGACTTTGTCAGGAACGGCAGCAGGAGAAGAGAGCAGTCACTGCATGGCGGCAAATACATCCACAAATGCAGTGCGGCCGGAGGCATCATGTACCTGTCACCTGCCATCTGGAACAAGCTGGCCTCAGGCCGCTGCATAGTTCTGGTCTATTACGGGGCAAAGGCAAACAGCTTCATGTATTTCCGCACGATTGACGACATACTCAAATGGATCAGGGAGGATGACATTGTCATAAAGCTTACCGGAGAGGAGAAAGCTGATGCGGTAAGCGCACTTTACTCAGGTGTGCTGAAGGGCGTGAAGGGAACAGCCTACACTCTTATCAGGGTGAAATCGAATGCGAAATACAACTCGCTCTTTGCACCGCTGGCTCAGGATCCGACAGAAGAGCATCAGGAAAATGAAGGTGACTACTATTGAACGCTGACAAGAACAGGCAGATAGAGTACTACCAGAACTTCTTCGATGATCAGATCCGGGAAGTTGAGTCAGAGCAGAAGACCATGGTCATGACTCCTATTCGGGAGCTCCTCAGAAATGAGGAGGTCAGCATAGGTTTTGTTGACCATGTCAATGCAGAACGTGGCCATGTGATTATAAACTTCTTCAGAAACCGTGCGCCGCGCCTTAAAATGCTTAAGTCCGTCGTTGTAATCAAGAAAGCCGCCAGGGACCTCTTGGGAAGCCGGTTCTCCGAGTGGGACTGCTCACTGCTTGATTTCATGAGAAATGATGAGTTCCACTCAGCATCTTCCGAGATTCTGCCGCTCTATTATCTAAGACGTGATGATCCGGATCATGACTACGTCGGATGCTCGTCAGTCAGCATGTCGCTCTTTCAGCTGATGAGGAGCCTCACGGAAAAGGGCATCCATGTGCCGGTAATCATCTATACCTCTTTCCCTCCTGTGGAGTATTTCCGGAACCTTAGCTGCTATCTGGGGGCGCACTCGGAGGACGAGGAGCTTCTGATGAAGCCCAAAATGGCTTATGAGGACTGGCATCCTGTGGAGCTTTCCTATGATTCCAGCAATGAATCAGCCATAGCAGATACAGTCATGCGGACGCTTGATGACGAGGGAGTCTGCATCTTACAGGGGCCTCCCGGATCTGGCAAAAGCTACACGATCGCGCAGATTGCGGCGCACTACCTTAATGAAGGTAAGACGGTCTGCGCAACCACAATGGCCAACAAGGGTCTTATGGAGCTTGCGCAGCAGCCGCCTCTTAAGGGGATATTGTCTGCGGGGCGCATTGCAAAGACCAATCTGTCGGCGGATGAGAAGAAAAGCGTCAAAACACTCAAGCAGCCTGCTGACGGGCTTGCAGTTCCTGCCGGGGAAATGCTCTGCGCAACCAACTACGTGCTCTCGTTTGCCTTCTCGGATAAATATACCAGGGAGCACGGCAGTCCTTCATATGATCTTGTGATCATCGAGGAGGCTTCGCAGGCATTCCTCACAAGCATAATTGGCTTCAAGTCACTTGGGAAAAAATGCCTTATTGTCGGCGATCCGATGCAGCTGCCTCCAATTGTCGTCAACCCTAAAAAAAGCGAATATCTGACCTGGAATGTAGCCATTCAGGCCGATGGTCTCAGAACATTTGCCCTGGGATCTGTAACCAGAGCGTTTCGTATCACCACTACATTCCGCCTGACAGAGAAAAGCGCAGAGCTTACTGGATTGTTTTACGATAACCGCTTCAGGTCAGTCCGGCGTGAGATGCTTGACTATTCGAAATCAGTGCTTCCGTTCTTTCCTGCCGAGGGAGGCGTGCTTTATCACGAGACCAATGATTTCACCAACGGCATCTGCTCTGAAACTTCCTTAAAGATAATAGAGCAGATAGTGAATGATCTAGAGAAGAACTACCCTGAAAGATCTCTTGCCATCATTTCACCGTTCAGGGACACGGTCAAGCAGCTGCAGAAGAGGTTCCTGACTGATACAAAGATCAGTGATCTCACCGTGGAGACAATCGACAGAATACAGGGCATGACTGTCGATTACGCGATACTTTATATCCCTGGCAGAAATCCCGGATTTGCTCTTGACGAGCGGAGATTCAATGTCGCAACGAGCCGCTCGAGAAGCACTACCTTCATCCTTTCTGATATTCCTCTTACGGATTTCCATTCCCTGTCACCAAAAGTCGCAAAATTCCTTTCTGGCTGCGGAAAGATGAGCAATGCTGGTCTGAAAGCAAGGCACAGTAAAGACAAACCTGATGCTTCAGCTATGTACGGAAAAGGCGAATTGCTCTTTTCGAAAAAAGATGATGCAGGGGCTCTTAAGTTTGCTGGCGGTAGCAAGTCGGATAACGCTGAGGAGGCGACAAAACGCGAAGGTAGGATACTTGATCCTGCTGCCATGTATGAAAAGGGAGAGGAGAGTTATTCGAACCAAAATTTTGCTGAAGCTCTGAAGTGGTTCAGGAAGGCTGCTGAACTGGGAAACGATGATGCTCAGAATAGACTTGGCAATATGTATGATAAAGGACAGGGGGTTGTTAGGAATTATTCCAAGGCAAAAGACTGGTATCTTAAAGCAGCTCAGCAGGGAAATTCAGAGGCCCAATATAATTTAGGCAATCTTTACAGGACTGGGGAAGAACATGTCTGGTGTACCTTTATAGATGGACAGGATTATATCGATTCTGTTCATTGGTACTTGAAGGCAGCTGAACAGGGACACCTGAAAGCCCAGAAAACGCTTGGTGATATTTATTATGGCGGAAAAGGTGTTCCGCGTGATTACTCGAAAGCTGTACATTGGTACCGTGAAGCCGCTGAACAGGGCGACCTCGCTTCCCAAAGGACTCTTGCAAGTATGTACAGGTCAGGACAGTATATCTCTCGTGATTATGACGAAGCCCTGAAATGGTACAGAAAAGCTGCCAGCCAGGGAGATATGGAAAGTGCAGCAGAGCTTGGCGATATGTACCACGAGGGAGAGGGAATTCCCCAGAATTACACGCTTGCCGCGAAATGGTATCGCATGGCTGCGGAGCAGGGTGATTCCGATTGCCAGACTATTCTAGGTAATATGTACCGTGAAGGAGAAGGCGTAAAGCGGGATTACGCTGAGGCCGCTAAATGGTATCAGCTGGCCGCTGCCCAGGGAGACGAGGAAGCCCAGGAGAGCCTTGAAGAGATAAGAGATCTCCTTAAGAGGGGCTGAATCATGGGCAGGGCACCATCATTTTCAGGAAAGCACAGCATTGCAGCGGTGAGACAGGAGAGAAATTCATGAAGCTTCACGAAGCACTGAGAAAAATCCTAAAGCAGTTCGGCACTTCTGTCATGCAGGACGGGAAGCGCCTGATGTCCATGATGGCCGATTTCCATGCCTTCGAGGATTACCCTGCCATGAAG
>JBGUKU010000011.1:0-5301 GCA_045114615.1 Anaerovoracaceae bacterium | reverse complement strand
TAGCGCCGGATCATATGAGCGCTAAAGGACTTCTTGAGGAAGTAGGCCTGGATGATCACGCTCATCAGTTCCCGCATGAGCTGTCGGGCGGCGAGCAACAGAGAGTTTCCATCTGCAGGGCACTCGCAAAGAATCCGAAGATACTGCTTTGCGATGAGCCTACGGGCGCGCTCGATTCAGAAACGGGTGTAGTCGTGCTCAAGCTTCTTCTTAAGATGGCAAAGGATTACGGCAAGACGATAATCATCGTGACCCACAACCAGAATATCGCAAAAATGGCAGATGTCGTTATTCACATCAGAAGCGGCAAGCTGACTTCCGTAGATGAGCAGCTTCATCCGCTGTCGGCAGAAGAGGTGGAGTGGTAATGCTGAGACGTAAACTTTGGAGAACTGCAAAAGTATATAAAGTCCAGTTCATTTCCATGATACTTCTGATAGCTCTGGGTATCGGAGTCTTCGTGGGCTTCAATGCCGAGTGGGTTACCATTGGCAAGGATACAGAGACTTTCTTTAAGGACTGCGGTTTTGCTGACTTCAGGATAATAGATGAAGACGGGATCTCATCCGCCGATGTCGATAAAATCAGGGATATAGAAGGAGTGGCAGGAGTCAGCAGATTCCTTTCCGTCAATGCCGATGTCAAGGACTCGGATGATCAGCTGGCTCTTACGGTAACTGAGAGCGAGCATACGTCCGGATTTGTTCTGATGGAAGGCGAGGAATACGACAGATGGGATCCGGAGGGGTTCTGGCTGATGGATAAATACGCTTATCAGAACGGAATAAAGCCGGGAGACAAGCTTACTGTCACTTTTGAGGACATGGAGTTTACAGGCACTGTCAGAGGTCTGATAGAATCTGCCGAGTATCTGATATGCGTACGTGATGAATCCCAGGTGATGCCTGACTTCGATACATATGGTTACGTATATGCCGCACCGGCAATGCTGAGAAAGGTGATCGAAAAGGAGATAAGGGAAGAAGAGCCTGACCTCGATGACGATGTTATGAGCATGGCTGTCAAGGAAGTATGCGATGAGACCTTCTATCAGGTAAATGTCAATTCGTCAATGGACAAGCAGGAGATACAGGAGGCAGTAGACGATGCTCTGGGCCGATCTCTTATGATACTGACAAAAGATGAGACTGTTTCATATGCCGAGTCCAGAGGCGAGATGAACGAGGGCAGAACGATGGGAGCGGTACTGCCGGTGCTCTTTCTGGCGATAGCGATACTGACAATGATAACAACAATGAACAGGATCACTATCAGCGAGAAAACTCAGATCGGCACACTCAAAGCTCTTGGGTTCAGAGACGGAAGGATAATACGGCATTACACTTCATACGCTGTCATCATATCTGTTATAGGCTCGGCGTTTGGCGTAGTGATGGGATATGTGCTGTGCAAAATGGTGATGTCGCAGGACGGCATGATGGGAACATATTTTGTGATGCCTGACTGGACGATACATATACCTGTATGGATATGGGCAATAGTTGTGCTGATAGTCGTGCTCACGATCTTCGTAGGTTATCTGTCGGTCAGAGATCTGCTTCGCGGAACGGCTGCGGAAACTCTCCGCCCATATACTCCGAGACACATACACAGATTGCTTCTTGAAGGGACAGCGCTTTGGAACAGAATGAAGTTCGGCACTAAGTGGAACCTCAGAGACATATTCAGGCACAAATCACGCAGCGCCATGTCATTTATCGGCACATTCGGCTGCATGCTGATGCTGGTAGCGTCATTCGGTATGAATCAGACGATGGATAATTTCCTGGATACGTTTTACGATGGAACTGCAGCGTATGCTTCGAAGATATTCATGTCATCAGATGCCGAAAACAGCGATGCGATAAAACTTGCTGCGGATCTCGATGGAGATTACAGCGCTTCTGTAAGCGCCAAGGTAGGGGACAAAACGCTCTCCGTAGATGTCTACAATATCACTCATGACATGTACAGGTTTATAGATGAAGACTCAAACATCATCCCTTTGCCGGAGGAGGGAGCGCTCATATGTAAGAGACTTGCCAGAGACTTTGATGTGAAAGCCGGAGATACTGTGACAGTAGAGCCGTATGGTACGGATGAAAGCTTTGATATCATGATCAGCGGTATCAATGGATCTCTTACAGAGAGCATCTCGATGAACGAGGATTATGCAGAAGAGATCGGCCTGACCGGCAGCGAGGCATATAAGATAAACAGCGTGTATACCATGACGGACAAGGCTCAGATCGGTACCGGCAGCAATATCACAAGCGTACAGAGCAAGCAAGATATAATCGACTCTTTCGATGCTTTCATGGAGATATTCTACTTCTTCATCATAGTGCTCATAGTCGCATCTGTACTGCTGTGCCTGATCGTACTGTACAATCTCGGGATCATGAGTTACATGGAACGTTACCGTGAGATGGCGACGCTCAAGGTGCTGGGCTTCAGAAACAAAGCGATCGGACGGCTTCTTATATCCCAGAATCTCTGGATTGCCGTAGCCGGAACATTGTTGGGGATCCCTGCAGGAATCTGGGCTCTGAACTATCTGATGGATATGCTGGCGGGCGAGTATGAGATGGAGACCATGGTCGGACCTGTGAGCATATTGGTTGCTACGGCTCTTAATCTGGGAGTGGCAGTGATCGTTGGCCGGATGATATCCCGGAAAAATCGTAAAATCAACATGGTAGAGGCACTTAAAGGAACAGAGTAGAAAGAGAGTTAATTTATGACTGCAACCGTAATAATAATCGTTGGAATACTTCTGATCGCATATGCTGTCTATGGAACAGTTCAGAAGGCAAGAGGAAAAGCGAAATCCAGTTGCTGCGGCAGCGCGGAAAGCGTATTGCCAAAGCGGGTAGAGGATACCGATGAATCTCATTATCCTTTCATATATCATGTTTCGATCGATGGCATGAAGTGCAGCAACTGCGCGACTAATGTTGAAAATGCGATCAATGCGTCAGGAGATACATGGGCACATGTCAATCTCGGCCGTCACAGGGCAGAGGTGCTTTCAAAGAAGGAGAAAACAGAAGAAGATTTTGTCAGTGCGTTGAAAGATACCGGATACACAGTAACCGGCTTCGAGCCAGTGAGGGAATAAGCTGACTTGAGTACAATTCTGACGCTGTAAACTCAGCCCTGAGATAGATGCCTCAGGGCTTTTTTCTGTGGTATCATAATTACAGTGACAATTCGGGAATTAGCAGATTTATGGAGCTGTGAGATGGATTTATCACAATACGAGGGGAAATATATACGTCTGAAAGACATATACGGACAAACTTTCACCGGACGGGCGAGTCATGGTAATTACGAGTTCCTGATGCATGAGTATGGCGGAGATGAAGACGGTATTTTCATAGAAGACTGGCTGATCTACAACTCGCAGATCGAGTCCATAGAGGAGATCGTGCCGCATGGAACGGCTGAACTGTGGACTGAAGGACTTGTTCTGCGCAGATACACTATGGAGGACGCGGAACCATTATATCGGCGACTGGGATCAGATCCGGCGATGTCTCAATACTCAGGATGGAATCCATACGCGACTTTGGAAACAGCGCAGGAGACTGTGCGTATGTTTATTGACAGCTACAACGATGAGCATTCATATTCGTGGGTAATGGATGTAGATGATGTGCTTGTTGGAACGATCGGAGCGTATGACTATGAGTGCAATCCTTCCGGAACCTGTGATAAGATCGAGGTAGGCTACAGTGTAGTAAAAAGCTGGCAGGGGCGCGGTTTAGCAACTGCGGCTTTGACGAAAGTGCTTGAATACCTGACGGAAAACGAAGGAATCTCATGCGTGACTGCCTGGTGCGCCGCAGAGAATGTCGGATCGCGGAGAGTACTTGAAAAATCAGGGATGCAGCTTGTTCGCACTGAGAAGGACAGTATCGCAGTAGGCGAAAAAAGCTATGATAAACTGATATATGAGTACAAAGCGAAGAAGTAAAATGGGGACTGATTATGAAACCGATAACAATTGGAAAAGCTCTGGAAGCAAACGATGAAACAGCCGATGACGAGCTGTTCATGAAGAGGGCGATAGAATTATCCAAAGCGGCTGTAGAGCATGGAAATGAACCATTCGGAGCAGTCCTGGTTAAAGATGGAGAGACCGTATTCACAAATGAAAACCAGATATATACTATGCACGATCCTACATTCCATGGTGAAGCGGGACTGATACGCCGGTTCTGTGCTGAGAAGGGTATAACAGATTTAAGAGACTATACTTTGTACTCCAGCTGTGAACCATGTTTTATGTGCAGCGGTGCAATGGTCTGGGTTAAGCTGGGCAGACTGGTATATGGTGCAAGCAATACGGAACTGGAAAACATTCTTGGAAATGAAGGGTGTAATTGCAGCAAGATGGTCTTTGACAATTCATTCTGGAAACCGAAGGTGACCGCCGGCATTCTTAAAGAACAAGCTATTGAAGTCCTGAGAGATTATTTTGACAAACATGAAAAAGGGTAAATAGTGTATCGCAATGGGAAAAGGGTCAAAACATAAAAATAACAGAATTGCAAGCATTCTCATGTTTGTAATTATTACAAACTGCATGCTGCTGCCTGCCGGATGCCGGATTCAGTATAAAAGCGCGGTCCCTTCTGATGTGACATTGATAATTCACGATGTAAATCAGGAAATCCCGGGGCTGGTAGCTTCAGGAGAAGCAGATGTTATGATCACGGAGGTCGTGGAAGCAGGATATTATGTCGGACAGGATGACCGTCTTGATGCGCCTCTCATTTTTGAACCGTTTACTCATGGGGAACTTGGTGTACTGATGCCGAAAGGTTCAGAAAATCTGTTGGCCTACGTGAATGAATTTCTGGAAAAAGAAAAAAAGTCCGGCAGGATAGATGAACTTGCTGATGATTATTTCTTCAAGTATATAGAATATGAAGATGAACTGGCACCTGCAGCATAAATAAAAAATGGAATAATAAGCATTGAGGAGAATAAAAAATGGTCCAGATAAAAATCAAGAACGAGTCAGAACTTTATAATCGTTTTGATCCTCTTAAAAACCGGATCAGCGAAGATGTGTACCATTACCTGAAATCATACTGCACAGAACTGCAATCCCAAAAACATGCCTTGGATGTCATCAGAATCATTACAGACGAGCCGATCGACGGAGATCATTTCAAAAAGTCTGTTCAGAATGCTGCAAGGAGAGATTGCGAAGAATTTGACAGCCAGATCGCGCGCAACTATAAAACGGCACGCTGGGAATATGCCATGGGTATTCTGCTCAGCATAGTG
>JBGUKU010000010.1:0-3095 GCA_045114615.1 Anaerovoracaceae bacterium | reverse complement strand
TTGCTCACTGCTACAGCACTTCAGTCCGCAGCAGACCTTGCTGTGAAGAACATGGAATATGCTGAGAAGGTAGTTAACGGCGAGATGAAAGTTACAGAAGTCAATGACTTTGTTGATGCTCCTGAGATCAACAAAGACAACGTTGCAGACTTCATCAAGATCTACGTAGACAACGGAGAAATCCAGCGCTAATCTATAATCAGAATAAACAGAAGAAATTATTCAGACAGGAGAATAAAGATGGAGATGCAGAGAGGCGCATTCATGCGCGGAACAGATAAAATGATAATCAAGGATATTCCTAAGCCGACCGCAGGCCCGGGGAATGTGGTAGTGTCGATTGAGTATGTCGGGATCTGCGGATCCGATGTGCACTACTTTCACAGCGGTCGTGTAGGTGCTTATGAGGTTGATCTGAGCCAGGATTATATGCTCGGTCATGAGTGCGGCGGAGTTGTCGTTGAAGTCGGCGAGGGCGTTACAGACCTCAAGGTCGGCGACAAGGTAGCTCTCGAACCGGGACTCACTTGCGGAGAATGTGAATTCTGCAAGGAGGGCAAGTACAATCTCTGCCCTGACGTGATCTTCCTCGCTACGCCGCCGGTACAGGGCTGCAACATGGAGTTCATCGAATATCCTGCTTCATACGCTTTCAAGCTGCCTGAGCATCTTACCACAAAGGAAGGCGCTCTCATCGAGCCTCTTTCAGTAGGAATGCATGCTGCTAACCAGGCGGAAGTCGGCGTAGGAGATATCGTGGTGATCCTTGGCGCAGGCTGCATCGGACTGACAACACTGCTGTCTGCAAAGGCTCACGGCTGTGGAACAGTGATCGTAAGCGATCTTGTCGATGCAAGACTTGCCAAGGCCAAGGAGCTTGGAGCAGACTACGTGCTCAACGGCAAGGAAGTTGATGTACTTGAAGAGGTCAGGAGAATCACTGACGGAAGATTTGCCGATAAGGTATTTGAAACCGCAGGATCACCTGTTACTATTAAACAGACACCGTTCCTCGCCAAGAGAGGCGGAACAGTCACTCTCGTCGGAATCTCCACCAAGCCTGAGATCGACTATAATTTTGCTCAGGTAATGGACAAGGAGCTTACGATCAAATCCGTTTTCCGCTACAGAAATATCTACCCAAGAGCTATCGCTGCAGTAGCAAGCGGTGCTATCAAGGTTGATGGAATCGTTACACACGAATTCGACTTTGACCACATTCAGGATGCTTATGATGAAGCTGTCAACAACAAGACAGATCTGGTCAAGGCGGTTATCAAGGTTAAATAGGAGCAAGAAATGTATTATGCGGGAATAGATCTTGGAACATCGGCGGTCAAACTGCTGCTGATGGACGAAAAAGGAACCATCATCAGGATAGTTTCCAGAGAGTATCCGATATACTTTCCTCATCCGGGATGGTCAGAGCAGGATCCGGAGGACTGGTACAGGGAGACTGTGGCAGGGCTCAAAGAGCTGCTTGACAATATTGACCGCAAGGCTCTTCGCGGAATCAGTTTCGGCGGACAGATGCACGGACTTGTTGCCGTTGATGATGAGGACAGGGTGATCAGACGTGCTATCTTATGGAATGATGGCCGAAGCACGGAGGCGTGCGATTACCTGAATCACACTGTCGGGAAAGAGATCATTTCCGCACATACAGCCAACGTGGCATTCGCCGGATTCACCGCGCCGAAACTCATATGGATGAAGAAGTATGAGCCTGAACTCTTTGCGCGTATCCACCGGATAATGCTGCCTAAGGACTATATAGCCTGGAGAATGACAGGAGTGCATTCCACCGATGTGTCTGACGCATCGGGGATGCTGCTTCTGGATGTAAAAAACAGACGCTGGTCTGATGAGATGTGCGAGTTGTGCGGCATCAGTAAAGGGCAGCTGCCACAGCTTTTCGAGAGCTATGAAGCGATCGGAACGATCAGGCAGGAGCTGGCGGAAGAACTTGGTGTCGGAAGGGACGTTATTGTCGCTGCAGGCGCCGGGGACAATGCCGCGGCAGCTGTTGCCACCGGAACAGTAGAGGACGGAAGCTGCAACCTGTCGCTCGGAACAAGCGGTACCATTTTCATCGCCCAGAAGGAGTTCAGAGTCGATCCTAACAACGCGCTGCACTCATTCTGTGATGCAAGTGGAGCCTATCATCTGATGGGATGTATGCTCTCGGCCGCTTCATGCAATAAGTGGTGGATGGATGATATCCTGAAGACAGGCAACTACAACGCTGAGCAGCAGATGATAGAAAAGCTGGGAGAGAATCAGGTGTTCTTCCTGCCTTATCTCATGGGGGAACGTTCACCGCACAATGACCCTGATGCCAGGGCGACATTCACCGGCATGACAATGGACACTACCCGCGCCGACATGACCCAGGCTGTCCTCGAAGGAGTGACATTCGGTCTCAGAGACTCTTATGAAGTTGCGAAGAGTCTCGGACTCAATGTAACAAGGACCAAGCTGGTAGGCGGCGGCGCCAGAAGCAGACTCTGGCAGACCATGACAGCCAATATCATGAAACTTCCGGTAGACCTGCTTTCTGTTGAGGAAGGTCCTTCACTGGGAGGAGCTATGCTCGCCGCAACAGCAGATGGAGTATATAAATCAGTTGAAGAAGCAGCAAAAGCAATTGTCAGAGTGGAGACGACAGTAGAGCCGAATCCGGTTCTGGCAGACAAATACAATGAGAGGTACAGCCGCTTCAGTAAAATATACCCTGATATGAAAGAGTTATTTCAGTCACTCAGATAATAAGTTTTTCTTCATAACTCCTTAATAACCATTTGAAGCCGGGTCACTTTCGAGCAGACTCGGCTTCTGCTTTGCGCCCGGTATCGGACACATGGTATAATGGTTTAGATTTAAAGAGGGTTTATAAAAGCTGGATGGGCTGAAGAAAGGTAAGAAAATATGGCAAATGGTATAGAGATGCGGAAGTTCAACAGAAATCTTGTCTATCGGGTACTGCTTGGTCAGGATGAGATGTCCAAGCAGGAGATAGCAAGAGCTGCAGGTCTCAGCCTGCCGACCGTGACACAGAATCTTCAGGAGCTTGTCGAGAAAGGACTGGTTGAGGA